>JAQYVS010000152.1 GCA_030145365.1 Desulfofustis sp.
AGCTATATGATTATCTTTTATTAAAATTCCGTCGGCCAGATTGAAGCGATGATTTCTGCCGCCACCTGCTGCCACCGCGTATTTCTCGAGCATTCTCAGCCCCGGTGTGGTTTTTCGGGTATCGCAGATTCGGACCGCATATGTGCTAACTTTTTCAACAAATTTGGCCGTAAATGTGGCTATTCCTGACATGCGCTGCAACAGATTCAGGGCTACCCGTTCGGCTTTGAGCAGATCTATCACCGGTCCGCTCACAGTCAACAATGTATCTCCGGCCTTGACCCGGGTTCCGTCAGGTACCGCATCGGAAATGATAATCATCTTATTTTGAACGGTAAATACCCGGGCAGCAACCGTTTGTGCCCCGGCAACAACAAATTCCTCCCGGGCAACAATATCCGCCCTGCCCGTCTGCTCGGGTGAAAAGATCGACTCACTGGTCAAATCTCCGCGGCCGATATCCTCCCTCAGACAAGAGCGGAGCAGTTCATCAAGAAGATTTCTATCCATTGTATTTAATTGGCGGTGCTGAGCTTTTTCAATCGTTGTTCAGCCTCGTTTATTTTGGCTAAGCGCGCTTCCAGTTCTTCCTGTTTTCCTTTTTCCTTAGCGACAACCTCGGCGGGTGCATTGGCAAGAAATTTCTCGTTGCCGAGTTTGGAGTGCAGCTGTTTCAGGTTTTTTTCAACCTTGCCTCGCTCTCGATCCAGTTTGCTCAGCTCACTATCCACGTCAACCAAGCCTTTGAGCGGTACATAGATTTCCATGTCATTGAAAATATAGGTTGCCGCATCATCTGGTTTTTCCTGGTTATTGGCAATGGTGAGGCTGCTTAACCGGGTAAGATCTTTTATTGCCGGAGCAAAGGCATCAATAAGCTGGGTTGTTTCATCATCGACACCGGTGAGAAAAGCATCAATCTTATGGGATGGATGCACGTCTGCTTCCGCCCGGATATTTCTAATACCGGTGATAACGCCCATCAGCAGATCCATCTGCTTCTCCGCCGTTTCATTTATCCACTCCGGCTGAAGTTCAGGATACGGTTCGAGCATGAGTACCGAACGCTTTCCAGGCAGTACACTCCAGATTTCTTCGGTAACAAAGGGAGTAATTGGATGAATCAATTTGAGAACAGTCTCCATAACAACCAGCAATATGCCACGAGCCTGTTTTTTCAATACCTCATCATCGCTGAATAGATCAGCTTTGATCCACTCCAGGTACCAGTCACAGAACTCATGCCAGATAAACTGGTAATTGGCCGAGGCTAACGTATTAAAATGATATTCCTCGAGAGCGCCGCGTACTTCGTCAATCGTTCTGGCAGTGCGGCTCAAAATCCATTGATGCACGAGCGGCAATTCGGCCGGATTTTCCAGCACTTCACGAACAGACTCGTCGCAATCGCCGACATGCATCTGGGCAAACCTAGCGGCATTCCAGATTTTGTTAATGAAAAAGCGATACCCTTCAATCCGGTCCTCATCGAGTTTTATCTCTCTACCCTGGGCGGCGAAAGCCGTCAGGGTAAAGCGAACCGCATCGGTGCCGTAGTTATCCATCACCTCGAGCGGATCGATGACATTGCCGGTGGATTTGGACATCTTCTTACCGTGCTTGTCTCGAACCAACGCATGAAGGTAAACGTCATGGAACGGTACTTCGTCCATAAAATGGATGCCCATCATCATCATTCTGGCAACCCAGAAAAACAGAATATCAAAACTGGTAACCAGGATTGAGGTTGGATAAAAGGTGGCCAGTTCTTTGGTATTATCAGGCCAGCCCATGGTGGAAAATGGCCAGAGCGCCGAAGAAAACCAGGTGTCCAGGACATCGGTTTCCTGAACAAGTTCGGTGGAAGTACAGGCCGGACAATGTCCAGGGTCTGTGGTCTCGACGATCAATTCTCCGCAGGTTATGCAGGTCCAGGCCGGGATTCGGTGTCCCCACCAGATCTGCCTGGATATAC
>JAQYVS010000215.1 GCA_030145365.1 Desulfofustis sp.
CGTGACAATATCTTCTCCAGCAGTATGCCCCCTGACAAGAAGATGTGTCTCACATGAAACACCTTGATCGTCCAATATCTTTTTTGCACTCTCCAGGTTTGTCTCAGCTTCTCTTATCTTGCCCTGTGTTGTCTTCTGACCGCCTTCCAGCGAAGTCATTAAGATCACTTCTGCAGCAAATGATTGTGCATGTTTTGCAGCCAACTGAAGCATATCATATCCAACATTGGCACCACGATACCCTACCAATATTTTCATTTTTTACTCACTCCCCAATTAAGTTAGAAACAGAAGATGGTTTATTCGACACGTACCATAACACATCCAGAAAAGAATTTAGATGATGATGCTATGCTGAAGGGAACAATGGGCGTCCGTCGTTCAGCTCTTTGAATTTTTCACGATCCTCGGCAATTTTCTTGATCACTTCATCTAGTTTTTTCATCTTACGTTCTTCATACACACCTTTTACAGAACGATTCGAGTCTTTGTCTTCGATGAGAACAATGGTGCCCTTCGCATCGATTGTAAACACGGCCAACAAATCTGTACGCTCAGATCCTTTTTTGACTTCCTGAACGTAGTTGTCAAGAACGTAGGATTCCTGCTGTCCGAATGGTGCGGATGGATTCTTCAGGTACAGCAGTACCATATGGTTTTCACCAGTCTCTTTAATCTTCACATAGGCGAGTCTCAGATGGTCAGCTGAAATATCAAGGTGTCGCAAAACAACCCATTTTACTATTGAGATATCTTCACAATCACCCCCAAATGTTGTAATCGTCTCCAATGGGCTTGCCCAATAATCTGCTTTTTTCCAATGGTCTCCGTCAGCTATCCAGGGCAGATGATTGAGCGTTTTATTGACGAGTTCAACCTTCTCCATGTCAGGCAAACCCCTGTTTTCGATGATAAGACTATGCAAGTAACGAAGCCGCTTTACGGCCTTCGGTCCATACTCTTTCTCGACATACTGAAACACGTTCTCTGACCATGGCTGATAATCGCTGCTGACAACATTTTCAGCAATCATCATTAATGCTGCACTCAACATGACTATGAAGTAATATCTCATCTCGTTTCTCCGCGTAGAAATATTCCGATAGAATCTTTATTGGAAAACTAAAACACAATCTGGCAATTTCAATCCGTTACCTGAATCCACTCGACAATCATTTGCAAGATTTTAGCGGGTAGTATAAAAAATACATCTCATACGCTTGCATGCACTGCAAGCAGGTCTTATTTCATCCATAGGTACGGGGTGACTCTGGTTTTTTACCCCGAGAGTCCAGGATCAATGACGATTCCCAAACTGCCAAAAACAGGGTGCTTCCATGGTGAAAGCCACATCACGTAAAAAAAGCCATCGTTGGTTGATTACGATCGGTCTTGTAATGAGTGCGGTAATTCTTTTTTTTGCACTCCTCCCCACAATTCTTTCAACCCAGTGGGGCAAAGGCCAAGCCCTGGGCCTGGCTACTCCTCATATTCCCGGTGAGGTAAGTCTAGACAGTTGGTCGTTAAGCTGGCTTGGCGAGCAGAAGCTGACGGGAATCATGTATGCGAACCAGCAGACCGGCGTACACGTCGATGCTGATGAGATCACAGTCGCAAAGGGTCTGGCCAGTTTCCTGTCAGATCGTGCAAATGTTGGAACATTGACGGTGAGTGGTCCGGAGGTTCAGATTACACTGCCGGAGCCTGAAACAAAGGATGCAAAACCGGGCTCTGCATCCAAGCCTGACAAAGCGCCGCAAGACAAAGCTAAAACACCTGAGTCAACTACCACCCCTGCCCCTGGAGCGGCAACGGTTGGTCTTCCCCCAATCAGCGGTCGTCTGATTGTCGAGCAGGGAACCGTAGCCGTTGTCATGACAGGGAAAGATGCAGAGACAATGGCAAGGGATATCAATCTGGAAGTCGATATCGTTTCCGCAGCCGATCCCATCACCTATACCCTCGCCATGGCTTCCCCTGATGGGGCGGGCAAACTATCCGGACAGGGCAAGGTTAAGCTGGAAACGGCAGACCTGTCCCTAGCATCTATTCAACCCGCGGGTGAAATGCTCATTACGGATTGGAATATTTCGCAGTTTCTCAACCTGGCTGCCGTCTATGCAGCACTGCCCAACGGAACCGGCAGCCTTGGCAGCAAAATAACTTTCAGCGGTGACATCAACCAGGGTATCACCGTTGATGGAAAAATCGATCTAGCCAATCTGCAGCTCTCAGGTGGACCGCTGACCGATGATCGTTTATCCGTTGACAAAACATCGATCGAATTTTCTGCCGTAACCCGCACCGACTCGGTTGAGCTGTCTTCACTCAGACTATCTTCTCCACTGGCTAACGGCAGTCTGGCGGCGCAGGTTGCTGATGGCGGGACAGCACAATTCAGTAGTGATCTTCGGATCAATCTACCGGAAGTGGCCAGCCAACTGCCGCATACCCTGAACCTGCAGGAGGGGCTGCAGATTACCGGTGGCATGCTTGCACTCCAGGTCAAGGCAGACCTTGATCAGGGTGAAAACCGCTTTACTACCAATGCCTCGGTGGAAGGCTTGGCCGGTGTACGCAATACAAAAGAAATTTCCCTAGCCGAACCGTTTACCTTCAGTCTTAACGGCCAAAGAGGGAAAGGCGGTCTCAACCTTGAACACTTTGCCGTTCAGTCGTCCTTTTTAAATGGCGAGGGACAAGGCGACTTGAACGATCTGCAGCTCACACTTGAAGCAGACCTCGGTGCTGCCCTGAAAGAAATTTCCAAATTCATTTCACTGAAGGACTACCAGGCAGCCGGGCAGCTGAGCCTCACGTTTGAGGCCAAACGAAAGGATGAAACAACGGTTGGGATGTCGGCTCGGCTCGGGGCTGAAAAGCTGGCCGTTAAACAAGGCAAAACCATCATTATTCCCCAAAGTCCCCTGAAGCTCGAAGCCGACACAGCACTGTACCTGTCCCCTGACTTTGTATTTGCCGGGGCGGCCGAGACAAAATTGAGCTACCAGTCCTGGCTCGGTCGGGGCTCTCTGGAAGGACATGAAATACTGTTGGATGTCGACAGTAAACTTCAAATAATCGGTGATCTCGTCGCCGACGGCCAACTCAAGTTGCAAGAACTCGGCGTCATGTTGCACAGTCTTGGGGCCCTACCTGTCGAGTTCACCCTTGACGGTAACTCACAGTTTAAATTCAAGGTATCGGGCGGAGTTGACCAATTCCTCATTGAAGATCTTACCGTTGATTCCCCGAAACTCTCACTGAAAAAGGGAAAAGCTCAGATAATTCCTGGAAGCGCCCTGAAGCTCAGAGGCACAGGCAAAGTCAGACTCGGCTCAGACGGTAGCCTCGCGAGCATAGAAAATCCCGACCTCAGCTATGACAGCTGGATAGGCACCGGGAAGGTACAGGCCTCTTCACTGGACATCGCGACAGGACACTTGACTGCGCTGGCTTTTGAGGGAAAAACCGATTTGGCCAAGCTGACCACCCTGCTCAACGGTCTGGAAATCATGCCGCCAGCCCTCTCGCTCGGCGGAGCTGGAACCACCTCGCTAGCGATGGACTTCTCCCCCGAACGCATCGATCT
>JAQYVS010000246.1 GCA_030145365.1 Desulfofustis sp.
AATGCTGTCTTAGATGGCTTCTGGCAAGATAAAAGGAAAATGAGACAATGACTTCCTATCCGGGCAGGATATACCGGTTTTACCGGGATGGGTTCAAATCGATGACGGTTGGCAAAACCCTGTGGAAGATCATTCTGGTGAAATTATTTATCATGTTTGCAGTTTTAAAACTGTTTTTCTTTCCTGATTTTCTCAGCACTAAATTTTCAACAGATGAACAGCGGGCGGACTATGTAATGGAACAAATTACCAAATCTGCCCAAAACCAGAATTAAAGGAGGATTTGTATGGGTGAGATAGATCTGAGCCTGGTTAACTGGTCTCGGGCTCAATTTGCTCTGACCGCGATGTATCACTGGATATTTGTGCCGCTAACCCTGGGGTTGTCGTTTTTATGTGCGTTTTACGAATCCATCTATGTGAAAACCGGCAACGAAGAGTGGAAACATTTGACGAAATTCTGGATGGCCCTGCTTGGTATCAACTTTGCGATCGGGGTAGCGACCGGCATCATCCTTGAATTCGAGTTCGGTACCAATTGGTCCAATTATTCCTGGATAGTCGGAGATATCTTTGGTGCGCCACTGGCGATCGAAGGCATCGTCGCCTTCTTCCTTGAGGCAACGTTTTTTGCGGTCATGTTTTTCGGATGGAACCGGGTTTCCAAAGGTTTTCATCTCTTCTCCACCTGGATGGTTGCCATTGGCTCTAACCTCTCCGCTCTGTGGATCCTGGTGGCTAACGGCTGGATGCAGTATCCCGTCGGTATGGCTTTTAATCCGGAATCGGCTCGATTCGAGATGCAGAATTTCTGGGAAGTACTGTTCTCCCCTGTTGCCATTGCCAAATTCACCCATACCACAAGCTCAAGTTTTCTGGTCGGGGTCATGTTCGTGATTGCCATTTCATCTTATTATCTGCTGAAAAGAAGACATGTTGAGATGGCTAAAAGATCGATTCTAGTGGCTTCCGTCTTTGGTTTGATCTCTTTTTGCTATGTTGGGCTGACCGGTGATGAATCGGCATACAATAATGCCCATGTCCAGCCGATGAAATTGGCGGCCTACGAAGGGCTCTTTGACGGCGAACGCCGCGCAGATCTGGTGGCGCTCGGTGTGATGAACCCTGCCAAAAGACCAGGAGATGATTTGGAACCGTTTCTTTTCGAGGTGAAACTTCCTGGTATGCTGTCAATTATGGGATACCGCAATCTGAATGCATTTGTCCCGGGGATAAATGATCTGGTGTTTGGTAATGAAGAGGAGAACATACTCGGATATGGTAAGAAAATAGAACTCGGAAGAGTGGCGATCGCTGATCTGGCAGCCTATAAAGAAGCGAAAAAGGCTGGAGATGATGAAGCAGCTAAAGCATCTCTGGCTCGGTTTGAGCAGAATCAATCATATATGGGATATGGCTATCTTGAAAAGCCGGAGGATGGTGTCCCGCCGGTTCAGATATCATATTATTCCTTTCACATCATGGTCTTTCTTGCGGTTTTCTTCGGATTTATCTGCATAGCCTACCTGGTCTACGGAATAAAGGATACCATTGAAGAAAAACGCTGGCTGCTACCCTTGGGGGTGCTTTCCTTTTTCCTGGCCTTGATTGCCAGTGAATCAGGATGGGTTGTCGCTGAGGTCGGGCGTCAGCCCTGGGCAATCCAGGATATGCTGCCCGTTGGCGTTGCTACCAGTAACCTGGCGGCAGGCAATGTGATGACGACATTCTGGATGTTTGCCGCGCTCTTTACTCTGCTTCTGCTGGCGGAGATAAAGATCATGCTCAACCAGATCAAAAAAGGACCGGAGGGTGTATAAATGATTGGTAGCTTGGATACTGTAATTCTGCAGCAGATCTGGTGGATATTGGTGTCAGTGATTGGCTCATTGTTTCTTTTTCTAACCTTTGTCCAGGGAGGCCAAACCCTGCTCTGGCAGGTTGCGAAAACTGACACTGAAAAATCGCTGGTGATCAATTCGCTTGGCCGTAAATGGGAGTTAACTTTCACCACCCTCGTACTCTTCGGTGGCGCACTGTTTGCCGCTTTTCCGAAATTCTACGCAACGAGTTTCGGCGGGGCATATTGGGTTTGGATGCTGATTCTTTTCACATTTATCATTCAGGCGGTGAGTTACGAATACCGAAAGAAACCGAGCAACTTACTCGGCGCCAAGGTGTACGAACTCTTTCTGTTTATCAATGGTTCCGTCGGTATTCTCTTGATCGGTGCAGCCGTTGGTACCTTTTTTACCGGCTCCAATTTTGTTTTAAACGACTATAATCAGGTAGCCTGGACCCATCCGTTACTTGGGCTTGAGGCTGCATTTTCTCTGTTCAACCTCTCACTTGGCCTGTTTCTGGTGTTCAATGCCCGGGTGCTGGGGGCAATGTATCTGATTAACAATATTGACTTATCCATGGCTCCTGATCTCGAGCAGAGATTGCGCCGGGCCTGTCTGGTCAGTCTGGTCTGTGCCCTGCCGTTTCTATTGTACGTGCTGGGCGGCTTGTTGTTGATGACGGGATTTGGTTTTGATGAGAGCGGTGTCGTTTCCTTGGTGTCGGGCAAGTATCTTGCCAATCTGATTGCCATGCCGTCGGTTCTGGTACTTCTGCTGGTTGGCCTGGTGCTGGTCGTCTGGGGCGTTATTTTGACCAGCTTTCTCGGAGGAGGCAGAGGCATCTGGTTTGCAGGACTGGGCACGGTGCTTGTGGGATTGGCGGTATTTTTTACTGCCGGATTTAACAATACCCCGTTTTATCCATCAAAAGCCGATTTGCAATCAAGTCTGTCTATATACAACGCTTCATCTAGTCATTATACATTGACGGCAATGACCTATGTGGCGCTGGTGATCCCGTTTGTATTGGCGTATATCGTCTATGTCTGGTATTTGATGGACGCCAAAGAAATCGGGTCGGAAGACATCAATGACTCAAAAGCCTATTAATGGGATAAAGGAGGTAAGGAAATGGTTCCATTTCTGTTAGTTTCATGGATTGTATTAATCTACGCTTCATATAAAATTTCGCTGCGGGTTCTGGATAAGGCGGGCAAATTGTAATCGAATCCGGGCCGCACCTGTTTGAATTTAATACGGGAAGATCCTGGGGGGTCTTCCCGTTTTCTTTATTTATGGTTATATAAAAGGTTTCGTTTGATCTGTTGTGGCAACTAACCATGGTGCAACGCGCACAGTTGTGGCCATGATCAGGATAGAGGTAGTTAAAGAACGTTGTTCAAGGAGATAGAAATGGGAAAGAATCTGTTTAATAAGGTGTGGGATTTGCACAAAGTTGCATTGTTGTCCGAGACGCGGGATCAATTGTTTATCGGTCTGCACCTGGTTCATGAAGTCACCTCGCCTCAGGCCTTTCAGGCTTTGAAAGAACGGGGATTACCGGTAAAATATCCGGATCGCACTGTGGCCACGGTGGACCATATCGTACCGACCCAGAATCAAATGATTAGACCTTATAAGGACGGTCTTGCAGAGCAGATGCTGGCAGCCATAGAACAGAACACTAAAGAATTTGGTATCCGATTTTTCGGTCTGGATTCTGATTCTCAGGGAATTGTCCACATAATCGGACCGGAAAATGGTTTTACCCAGCCGGGTATGACTATAGCCTGCGGGGATTCCCACACGTCAACCCACGGTGCCTTTGGTGCCCTGGCCTTCGGTGTTGGAACATCTCAGGTCCGTGACGTTCTGGCTACCCAGACGCTCGCTTTTGAGCGGTTGCAGGTACGCAAAATTGATGTGAGCGGCACAAAAGGCGCAGGCATATTTGCCAAAGACATTATCCTCAGGATTATCGCTGATCTCGGTGTCATGGGGGGACTTGGCTATGCTTACGAATATGCGGGGCCGGTAATCAAGGCGCTTTCCATGGAAGAGCGGATGACCATCTGTAATATGAGCATTGAAGGTGGAGCCCGGGCCGGCTACGTGAATCCGGATCAGGTCACTTTCGATTACCTGGAGGGCCGACCGTATAGCCCAAAAGGAGATCAATTTGCTGAGGCGGTAAATACCTGGAAGTCACTGGCTTCCGATTCGGACGCTGACTATGACGACGTCTACAAACTCGATATTACTGATATGAGCCCGATGGTTACCTGGGGAATAACACCAGGCCAGGGCGTTGGTGTGGATGAGTCTCTGCCGATGGGTGCCGACGTGGATCCAAAAGAGATGGAGATTACCGAGAAAGCTTATGAACATATGGGTTTTTCCGAAGGGCAGAAAATAGAAGGTGAGAAAATTGATGTGGCTTTTATCGGTTCCTGCACCAACGGCAGGATCTCAGATTTCAGGGCAGCTGCTGAAGTTGTTAAAGGCAGAAAAGTTGCATCACATGTCCGGGCATTAGTGGTTCCCGGTTCAAGAAAAGTCAAATTACAGGCCG
>JAQYVS010000252.1 GCA_030145365.1 Desulfofustis sp.
CATAAACCATCTACGCTCAGGCGGTGTTGTCTCCATGACCGGTGATATCATCTGGCGGCATGACCAGCGCAATGTTGAAGTTGATTTTCTGGGCTATAAGGCCAGGCTGCCTGAAGCTCCGTATATATTCGGCCTGCTCTCCGGCGCCCCCATCCTGCTCTTTTTCACCTTCCGAACCGGCAACAACAGCTACCATTTCACATTTTCAAAACCAATCGTTATCAATGCGACATCCCGGGATCAACGACAAAACGCCATTGAACAGGCTGCACAGCAGTATGCCGATCTTCTGGAACAGACCCTGCGGGACCACCCCTTTGAATGGTACCACTTTGACAAATTTATCTATTGAGCAGCTATCTGGACAAAAGTCGCAGAGACAAGAATGTAATCGTAGCCGCCCCCTGGACGTGTAACCATGGAATATCCAATATCATATGCATCTCTATCCGGAGTTCCCAAACATCAACTGATGTAATAAATTATGGGCTAACATCCTGTAGTTTCGTCGCCTGTGGCGTCGGCCTCACCCACAAATTACCCCGCACTTCACCACTGATCATTCCTTGTAATAACTTATAAGCAGGTATTGATCACCAAGGCAAAACAATTAGTTACGTACATCTTTGTAATACCTATTACAAAAATACTTTTTTTAACGTTGACATCGAGTCAATCGACAATTCTACCTCTCTGCCTGCCGAAACCATCCTTTATTTCCCCAAACACATAACATATCAATCTAACAACAAAAAAAATTGCTTTCCACGGCTGGCTCCCAAGCAAAAAAAGCTATTTTCGCAGCTTGGCACAAAAAATGCTCAATAGGGCAACATGGAAATTATTAAAAAATATTCGTATAGAAATAAAGCGCAAAAGAACTTGAATCCTATAACCAATTCCAATTGTTCCCTGCAGGAACGGTTTCAGATTCGCCTTGTCTCATTTCTTGCAGTCTTCATCCTGTTAATCAGCGGCAGTACCGTAGGAGCACATACATCCGAGGGAATATCTTTTTCCTGGGCGCCAAATCCCGACGACGATTACGTGATCGGATACCGGCTATACTATAGTTCAGAAAGCAGGTTTGATTCCAACGGAAAACCAAAAACCGATTTTTCCTATGATTACTACATAGATCTTGCAGAGTCTGAGCGTTGTGTATCAGACGGTGACGGTACAGACTGTGAAATATTGGAGTTGGCAGATTTACAATGTAATGACTTGTATGGAGATTCTCCCAATTGCTCCATAAACAATCTGCAGGAAGGATTACATCTTGCCATGACTGCGTATAATGCGGAGGCTGAAAGTGATTATACCCAGGAACTGTATTATGCTGTTACACCCAATCCTACGCCCAATCCTACGCCCAATACATTAGCCGCAGTGCAGATGATACAAGCGCTATTGCTTCTCAAGCAATAAATCAAACGTTGAGTTACTATTAAGCACCCCGTCTTCACGAGGTCGGAGCCTACGTTTTTCTGCTCCCATACATACAGTATGGGTGACACTTCTTCGCTATTATAGCAAACAAGATCAACTTCACAGATAAGCAGAGCAAAGCGAAGACTCCGAATCTGAGACACCTCTGATCGTTTACAATTTCGATGTCGTAAAATTAATTGTCACGAATTTCCCCCTTCAAACCGCCTCCCCCGCCTTAGCCTTTTTGATCATCTCGGCAATCGTTTTGTGCAGCGATTCGGGTAATCCTTTGATGCGCACCTCCAAAAAGCCCTGTATGATCAGCTCCCTGGCATGTTCTTCACTGAGACCGGCGGCCATCAGGTAACTGAGCTCATCTTGCGATATCATCCCCACCGACGCCTCGTGACTGAGCAACACCAGAGGCGACTTGCCCTCCAATTCGGGAATGGCGTGGATGGAACCGCGGGGATTTACCAGAAGGCCGTTGCACGCCATCGATCCCTGCACACCATCGACTTCGCCCACGATGCATCCGCGTGTGATCACCTTGCCTCCATCCGAGACCACCCGACTGACGATCTCGCACCTGGCCTGCTTACCTTTAAGGCGGATCGTACCACCAATATCCAGACTCGAGCCCTCCGGGGCATAGACGATGGAATAAAACTCCGCAAGTCCCCCTTCTTCAACCACAGCTTCAGGTGCCATCTGGATATGTTTGACGGGACTCATGACAACGTAATTGGAGATAAACCGCCCTCTTTTTTTGACATGGGCAGCGGCTCTGGGATAGACTGTGACATTGGGCCCCCAGCTATGGATCATGGTCGTGGTGACCGTCGCCCCCTCCCCAATATAGTATTCGGTGACTCCGACATGCCTGCCCTCATCCACATGAGCATCGGCTACACAGCCCGAGATTAGGTGGAGCGCGGAACCCGGTTCGGCCACGATGATATTATGCGTCATCTGGGTAGTTTGATCAGTACGGATATAAAAACAGGTTTGGAGGGGCAGTATAACCTCTTGTCCCTTCTTGACCCGTATGAAGTATCCCAGGGGATTCTTTTGTTTTTTAACCATCCGGGTATACTCATCTTTGTCCGGATCGATCAGGCCAAACACCAGATCATGCACCCAGTCATACTCCCTGATCGCCATGGCGACGGGTAGGATCTCCACTTGATCACTGAATGGTTTTGCTTCCAATACCCTGTCGTCTGCGGCTAGAAATGTTCCCGAGCGCTCCCCCAGTTCGTCATAACCGACACGCTCAAGACCTTTGAGTTCTTTCCGGGTTAACTGTACTTGGTTGCTCATGAAGCACCTCCGATTGCCTGCTGTCCCAAGTGATGCACGCATCCCTCATATCCCTGCTTTTGGATCCCGTGAAAAATTTCTAATGGATTGTCCGTACAGACGATCCGGCCATCAATAAAGACATGCCCTCGATCTGCTTTTACATAATCAAGTATATATCCGGTATGGGTGATGATCAGACCAGAACTACTCCGATCAGAGCATGGTCGATCCTTTTTCAGCAATTTGTTGATAGCTCCGGAGATGACTGCGATATGCTCCAGATCAACTCCGGATTCAGGCTCATCAAGCATGACGAGTCCGGGTGCCTGGGCGGCCACTTTGAGCATCTCGGAACGTTTGAGTTCACCTCCGGAAAAACCAGCATTGAGATCCCTGTCTTTGAGATAATCCAGCTCCAGTTCCCGGTATAAAGGGGCGCAATCGGACACATTGGCAATGGACTGAATAAACATATCCAGCTTGACCCCTTTGATTGCAGGGGGCCTCTGAAACGCCAATCCAACCCCTCTTTTGGCTATCTCATCGGGTCTGAATCCGTCGATGCGCTCACCTCGAAACCTGATACTGCCCTTGACGATACGGTATCCCGGAAGCCCGATAACAGATGAAAGCAACGTCGATTTGCCCGAACCGTTCGGCCCGAACAGAATATGGACTTCACCCTCGCCGACAACCAGATTCACACCCTTCAGTATGCTTCGCCCTTCGATCTCGACCCAAAGGTCTTTGATCTCCAGCATCACATTGCCCATAGACCCAACCCCTGCTATCCTACTGATTAGACAGAACAAAAACCTCGCAAAAAAGAAGAGGTCAAGCCTGCAGTTGACTCCTGATCAGTTTTTCCTCTATCTTTTTCAAGTGTTTTTGTAAAGATCGATCGTTATCTTTTCGTGCCGTTATCAGTTCAACCATACTGCTTATTACACTTTAATTACTTATCTCAAAATGCCTAACGACACTAGTAAATCGTATCCCTACTATGGCGGCGAACCAAGTAGATTCCAACATCACGCGGCAAATTTTCTGTTCCACGCTTGAAGCTTGCAAGCTGTTCTTTTTTGACCTTGAAATGATTGCAGACAAAGGCAATGAACATCCTTTTAGTCATGATCAAACACATACCCCAGAGACCGTCTGCTTTTAAAATATCTGGGCTTTTTAGGATGCTCCTCAAAGTAGCGGCGAAAACGGACAATGTAGTTGTCAACGGTGCGAGTCGATGTCCCCTTGCTGTAGCCCCAGCCAATCTCCAGCAATTTGCTCCGTGACAGGGGTTTACCTTTGTTGACAATAAAGAGTTTGAGCAATTTGATTTCCTGTTCAGTCAACTGGATGGTCCCTGCACGACACTCGGCCTGACCGCTGGAAAAATCGATGCTGTTTGCTCCAAAACTATAGGGCCTCTGTTCACTCAAATTGGCGGCAAGGGAATCGTCGTTTTCTCGCTGCCACTGATCCCGGGTCAGCAGACGTTTGACCCGCAGTAAAAATTCTTCCAGGCTGAATGGTTTGGTCATGTAATCATCCACACCATCGACAAAGCCATCGACTCTATCGGACGGATCCACCTTGGCCGACAGGATGAGGATGGGTAGCCGTTCATCCTCCAGACGGATGCTTTTTAAAATTTGCATTCCGTCGATACCCGGCAACATCAGATCAAGAACGATCAAATGTGGACACCATTGTTTCCAGGCCTCCAAACCGTCAATACCATTTAGGGCCACCTTCACGTCATGTCCCTGTAAGCTCAGATTTAGCTCGATCCCTTCGGCGATATGGGGATCATCTTCAATGATTAAGATTCGCTTCTTGGCTGTTGCATTCACATGAATCCTCTTGTTCCAACGTATT
>JAQYVS010000320.1 GCA_030145365.1 Desulfofustis sp.
GGTACAGTTATAGGATATCATCTTGATGGATTCACAGCAAAAGGTGTTCAAATTTATATGCCTGTGACTCAAGGCTTTAAGGCATTAAAAGGTGCTCAAGAATATGTTAGAAGCTTTGCTCCAAACCTCGCAGAGTTTGTAAGAGAATGTTTTGATTCCTTAGAACAACGAGCTGATGCGAACAAGAAAGGTTTTTTGTATCAATTTGGAACTCATTTCTTTCCTGTACTTGGAAAGATTGCTGAACAGGGTCTAGAGTTAATCGGTCAGGAACAGTTTATAGCGGAAGCTTATTCAGATACGATAATTAGTATTGAAAAATTTAATAAATTTAAAAAACAAGGATTAGCAATAGCACCTAAAATTGTGAAAGAACAAGAGGATTCAAAACTAAATTACAGTTTAACAGATTTAGTTTTAGTTTATTAGGAATACCTTTAATATCTATACAGGCAGGCTCCTTTTGGACCCTGCCTTTTTATTTCAATAGTTAAAGTTTCTGCTATCCATTGAAGGTTGTGAATCGTTCCTGAAAGTACAAGATTGACAGTGGATATGTTGAATCAGATTTTGCTTGCCCCAATAATAGATGTTGGCAAGACATCTGAATTTAAACAATGTTTTGTTGACAGTTTGTCCAGGATTGGTATGAGATGTTATCTAAGTTTATGGATTAGGGTTGTCTGCGATGACTTCC
This sequence comes from Desulfofustis sp., assembly GCA_030145365.1. Taxonomy (GTDB): domain Bacteria; phylum Desulfobacterota; class Desulfobulbia; order Desulfobulbales; family Desulfocapsaceae; genus JABDQA01. Next base: position 698 of record JAQYVS010000320.1, read on the forward strand.
CCGGTTTTAAAACAGACTGAAAAAGAGGGTCTACATATGACTAGATTGACTGATGGTCCAGTTCAACAAACACTTCTTGCTGCTCTTTGCGCTTTGATACTTACAGTGGGCTGCGATGGCAGCAGTCATCCACCACCGGAAAGCCTCACCATAAATATCACAGGAAGTAGCAGAGCCATGTATCCCGAATTCGAGCCAACGACCCACCACTACGCCGTGGGATGCGGTTCCCAAGAAGATTTGTTGCTAAAGGTCGAGAAGCCAGGAGCCGACATTACGGTCAATGGCGGCAACCCGGTGACTGGTGATGTCGAAATGCAATTAATCGGCCTCGGCGGGGATGACGAAATCATCATCGATGTGGACTATTCATGGGCGAGTAACCGTTACGTTATTCACTGTCTCCCTGACGATTTCCCACAAATCGAGATTGTGCATACCACCGATCAAGTTTCGGACGGACTTATTTGGGCAACACCGAAGTTCAGGGAGGATGGTGAGATGAGAGCATATCTAACCGTCTTGGACAACAACGGAGTTCCACGTTTTCATCGGAAGGTGAATGGTTCTGCAAGTGACTTCAAACGACAAAAAGACGGTCACTATTCATATCTCATGGGAATCGGAAAAAATAGTTTCGGCCTGAATGATTCCGTCGCGGTGTTGCTGGATGAATCGTTCAGCGAACTTACTACACTGACCACCGTAGGACTTACGCAGACAGACGGACATGATTTTCTTGTTACCGAGGAAGGCAACTATCTCTTTATTTCCTACAATTCAACTCCTCGCGATATGAGCTTGTTCGGGTTTGCATCAGATCAGATCTCTGGTGATTCGATTATTCAGGAGGTGACTCCTGAAGGGAATGTAGTTTTCGAGTGGAATTCGTGGGATCACATCGACATATCTGACTGCCGAGCAGCTGGACATCCCGCTTTCCCGGGCGATTATGCTCACCTGAACTCCATCCAGCTGACACCAGAAGGCGACATCATCGGATCATTTCGAGGATGTGCGCAGGTCCTGAAGATCGACCGACCTTCAGGGGATGTTATTTGGCAACTCGGCGGCACCGCATCAGATTTTACAATAGTAGGTGATCCCTACGAGGAATTCTGTGGGCAGCATACTGCCCTGGAGCTTGAAGATAATCATATCATCATGTTTGACAACGGAAATTATTGTATCGGGGATCGAGAGAGCGTATACGGACAATTCAGCCGGGTCCTGATGTACCAACTTGATCTTGCGGCGGGTGAAGCAATTTTCTCACAACACCAGGCGCTGAATGGGACATTTCAGGAATTTACCCGGTCTCAGGGTGCCGTCCAAGTATTGGAAAACGGCAACTGGTTAATTAGCTGGGGTAGCGGACCGGATATGTCCATTACTGAGTTGGACTCTTCGGGAGAAGAGGTATTCGCGATGAAAATAGTCAATAACGGAGACATTGCTGTGACATATCGTGCTTTTCGTTATCCGGATCTGACCCTACCTGTGGAATTTTTCCCAAAGGACTAATCTTTGAGATGAATTTCCAGTGAAACAGTCCTTCCCATATTCAAAATATTAGAACATTTTGGATGTCTGCTGATATGTCTGACAGTGTCAAGTAGAAAAGACCTATCCATCATGACTTCGTGAATCGTTCTTAAAAGCTCAAAATGTACAGC
>JAQYVS010000322.1 GCA_030145365.1 Desulfofustis sp.
TTTGATGTAATCTTTATTGTCTCCGATTCCTGCCATATTGATATTTGCATCCGCAATCTTCTAAACAGAGCAACTGGTGATTGAGACGGCGACGGGTGAACTTAAAACATCACTTCAGCCTTATGGAGAACCAGATTCTTGAAAAATCAACTATTTTGGTATATATAACTATTACCGTATTGCTTGGTGCAGTTGGATAGATTTCTATAGGAACGCCGGCAGCAATCAAGATGAAAACCAGATCGTCAAGTATATCCCAAGAATCCCGATGCGCTGGGATAAACATCTATGGCGGATCAAACCTTTAACATTATATTGCATTAACAAACATGGGTAAATCAGCCAGCAAACAAGAATCTAAACAGCCATATGATGAAAATGAGCGGTTAAAACTGATCATCTCTGCGCTCAATACCGGTCTGGTGCTCATTGATCCGGATATGACATTGGTCTGGACTAATGACATCATCAAGAAATGGTTTCCCGATGCAAATCTTGATGGCATGAAATGTTTTGCCGTGGCTGAAAACAGGGCTACGCCCTGCGAGGGCTGCCAGGCAGTTCTTACCTTTAAAGACGGTGAAATTCATGAAAGGGAATTCCTGAGCAAGCAGATCAATCGCTGGCATAAAGTCGTCTCCCTGCCTGTAAAGGACCAGGAAGGTCGTGTAATATACGTGTTAGAAGCCTCCTCGGACATCGATGACAGAAAACAGGCAGAAATAACACGCGATCGGGCATTAAAGGAACTGGAAGCACTTAAAGAAAAGTTGGAAGAGGAAAACGTCTATCTCAAATCAGAGGTCCGTGAAGCCCGTCTTTTCTCGGATATGGTCGGTACGAGCAATGCGCTTCGCTATGTTCAGACTCTGGTGACTCAGGTGGCATCAACCGCTTCCACTGTGTTGATACAAGGTGAAACCGGGGTCGGCAAGGAATTGGTGGCCCGTGCAATTCATAATGACTCTAAAAGCCGGTCAGAGAAACCCTTTATAAGACTTAATTGTGCAGCTATACCTTCGAACCTGGTTGAAAGCGAACTCTTCGGCCATGAACGCGGTGCATTTACCGATGCACGGGAACAGAGAAAGGGGCGTTTTGAACTGGCTGACACCGGCACGTTGTTTCTCGATGAAATCAGTGAACTATCCCAGGAGACACAGGCCAAAATTCTGCGTGTTCTTCAGGAAGGCGAGTTTGAACGGGTCGGCGGAACCCAGACCTTAAAATCAGATGTCCGGATCATTGCTGCCACGAACAGGGATCTGAACGCTGAGGTAGCTGCAGGCCGCTTTCGTGCCGATCTCTTTTACCGCATTAATGTATATCCTATTACAGTGCCGCCCCTGCGCAAACGGCGAGAAGACATCCCCCTGCTGGTCGAGCATTTTGTTTCACAGATAGGACCGGACACGGGAAAGAAAATCGCTAAGATACCCAAAACGGTTATGGCGCAACTCAAGGCTTACGACTGGCCTGGAAACATACGCGAACTGCGCAACGTGGTTGAACGCTCGCTTATCACCAGCCCGGGTTCAGTATTTCAGCTTGCCGATTTTTCAATTGAAAGGCACAAATCGGTTTCTCTCCCTTCATATCAAATGGCCAGCCTTGACGATATCCAGCAGCAGCACATCCAACATATCCTCAATGAAACCGGGGGTAAAATTAATGGGGTCGGCGGTGCTGCTGAAATCCTGCAGATGAAACCCAGTACCCTCAGAAACCGGATGAATAAATTGGGCATTAAGCGATAACCGCAAAGCTGCGGGCTTTACACTGACAGCCAATAGCTATCAGCATTCAATAAAACCCCTTTTAATATTCCGCCAGCCGCCTACCTTTTGCTTTCAATCTTTCTTTTT
>JAQYVS010000362.1 GCA_030145365.1 Desulfofustis sp.
AAAAAGAAAACAGCAGGAACAACCAGTAAGGTAAGCAATACGGCACTGACCATCCCTCCAACCATTGGTGCAGCAATTCGGCTCATTACCTCAGAGCCGGTACCGGTACCGAAAAGTATCGGGAGAAGGCCAACGATGATCGCGGCAGCTGTCATCATGACTGGGCGAACGCGCATGCCGGCACCGTGCAGAACGGCTTGGGATAATTCCTCGGGGCCAGGTGGGAAGCCTTCATTTTTTGTATCGGAAAGCATCTTGTTATAGGCCTGATTAAGATAGACGAGCATGATTACACCGATTTCAACAGCAACCCCTGCCAGAGAAATAAAACCGACTCCAACCGCGACACTGAAATTGTAACCCTCATAATACATCAGCCAGATACTGCCGACCATCGCCAGGGGCAGGGTTCCCATAATGATAGCAACTTCCACCATATTCCGAAAATTCATATACAGTAAAATGATTATAATAATGAGTGTCAGCGGGACCACATAGGTCAATTTCTCTTTTGCCCGCAGCATGTACTCGTACTGACCCGACCAGCCCAGAGAATAGCCGGCAGGCAGTTTGATATTCTCGGAAACGACCCTCTGGGCTTCAACCACATAGCTGCCAATATCAACGCCTTCAATGTCTATAAATGTCCAGCCATTCAAACGGGCGTTTTCACTCTTTATCGCCGGCGGACCGTCTTCAACGTAGATATCAGCAACGTCTGCAAGAGATATTCGCTGTCCGGCCATAGTGACAATCGGCAGCAGGGAGAGCTGTTCCGGTGAATTTCTATAGTCCTGGGGGTAACGCAGATTCACCGGGTATCTCTCCAACCCTTCGATAGTCTGGGTAACATTCATTCCTCCGATCGCAGAAGCGATGACCTGCTGAACATCGGCGATGTTCAGGCCGTACCTGGCAGCTTTTTCCCGCTGAATATCAACCTTGATATATCGGCCGCCGGCTACCCTTTCCGCGTAAACAGAAGTAGTTCCCGGTACGTCTTTCAGAATCATTTCAAGTTGCTGACCAACCTCCTGGATCACTTTCAGATCCGGTCCGGCAACTTTTATGCCGACAGGAGTTTTTATACCGGTAGCCAGCATATCGATTCGCGTCTTGATAGGCATTACCCAGGCATTTGTGAGACCGGGCAGTTTAACCAGACTGTCAAATTCCTTTTTCAGACTCTTTGTGGTCACACCTTCCCGCCACTGATCCCGTGGTTTGAGTTGAATAAACGATTCGATCATGGTGAGCGGGGCTGGGTCAGTTGCAGTTTCCGCCCTTCCAACCTTGCCGAAGACAGTCACCACTTCCGGAACAGTACGAATCAGTTTGTCAGTTTGCTGTAACAGCTCTCTTGCCTTTCCTACGGATATACCCGGATAGGTGGTGGGCATATACATCAGGTCTCCTTCATCAAGGGGCGGAATAAATTCACTGCCGATCTTGTCCAGCGGCCACAGGCCCACAGCGAGTACAAGCAGGGCCCCAAAAAGGACAGTTTTTGGAAACCTCAAAACTGTTTTTAATACAGGCATGTAGACTGCTGTCAACAAACGGTTGAGAGGATTTTTATGCTCGGGCAGGACCCTGCCTCGAATAAAATACCCCATCAAAACCGGTACCAGTGTAATAGAGAGTGCAGCCGACGCCGCCATTGCATAAGTTTTTGTGAAAGCCAGAGGAGAGAACATTCGCCCTTCCTGTGCTTCAAGGGTAAATACAGGGACAAAACTGACAGTAATAATCAGCAGGCTGAAAAACAGAGCGGGGCCGACCTCAGTTGCGGATTTTGCAACAATCTGCCAACGATTATCATTAGTGATCGGGGTCCTCTCCATATGTTTATGCATGTTTTCTATCATGACTATGGCGCCGTCAATCATTGCACCAATAGCGATAGCGATTCCGCCAAGCGACATTATGTTCGCATTAAGACCCTGCAGGTGCATGACAATAAACGCGATCAAAATCCCTACAGGCAGACTGACAATAGCCACCAGGGAAGAGCGGATATGGAAGAGGAATGCAATACAAACAAGGGCAACCACACCAAATTCTTCAAGGAGCTTATGCCAGAGATTTGTGACTGCACGTTCAATGAGTGCACTCCGGTCATAGACCGGTATGATCTCTACTCCCTCCGGAAGGCCGGCTTTGAGTTCCTCTATTTTGGCCTTAACACCATCAATAGTTTTCTGGGCATTTTCTCCAAACCGCATGATGATGATGCCACCCACGGTTTCGCCCTCACCGTCCAGATCCGCAACGCCCCGTCGCATCTGCGGACCGGTGCCTATCTCCGCAACATCTTTTAGTAGCAGCGGGATGCCATTTTTGGTGACACCAAGCGGTATATTACCCAGATTTTTTTCACTTTGCAGATAGCCGGTTGCTCTTACCATGTACTCTGCTTCGGCCATCTCCACAACCGATGCACCGATCTCCTGGTTGCCTGCCCTGATTGCCATATGTATTTTCGACAGCGGGATACCAAAGGCCCTCAGTTTATCAGGATTGACCATCACCTGATATTGTTTGACCATACCACCTACAGCGGCAACTTCTGAGACACCGGGAACTGTCTGCAGTTCATATTTTAAAAACCAATCCTGAAGTGATCGCAGTTCACTGATGTCATGCTTGCCGGTTCTGTCCACCAGAGCATAGAGATACACCCAACCAACACCAGTTGCATCCGGCCCCAGCTGCGGTCTGGCATTGGCTGGCAGCGAGGGCGCCACCTGACTGAGATACTCGAGCACCCTGCTTCTCGCCCAATACAGGTCTGTCTTTTCGTTAAAAATTACATATACGTACGAGTCGCCAAAAAACGAATAGCCCCGGACAGTCACTGCTCCGGGTACAGAAAGCATTGCAGTTGTCAGGGGATAGGTCACCTGATCCTCAACTACCTGTGGTGCCTGCCCGGGATAGGATGTTTTTACAATAACCTGTACATCTGATAAGTCCGGCAGCGCATCAACAGGTGTGTTCTTCAGTGAATACAGGCCAATCCCGACCAGCATTACGGTTGCCAGGATAACGAAAAAGCGATTTTCAACCGACCATCGTATAATAGATGCAATCATTTTTATGTCCTTTCCCGAATTTCTCACCAATCATGAGAAATGCGGACTATTTGCTCAGTCAGTTGATTTACTGTTTTTGACCGTCATGTTTCTCTTTATCGAGACTGACATCATCAAGACTCATGTCATCAAGACTTAAATCATCAAGGCTTTTGTTTTCATCGGCACCGGGAATTTGCACCCTGGTAATCTGGTACTGGTCTTTCTGGATTTTTGTTATTTCCACATTCAGCGTCATATCAGCGTGAAGGGTACTCAAATCAACCTCATCCGCCACTGTAAAATCCATAGTCATTTCAGGCCAGTCCCACTTGCTTATCGCCTTATGTGATGCATTGATCATCCGCTGAGCAGCCATCAGGCTATTGATAGTCGCTTCGACCCAGACACTTGCTGGAACTGTCTCCTCGCCATGATGCATTCGTTTGAAATCAGAAGTCTTGCTCGATTCAGAATCGATCAGGAACTGTGCTGAAGTAACAACTTCTTCACCCTCTGAGAGTCCGGATAATATCTCGGCTGAGTGCTCATCAAAGCGACCGATTTTGACGTTTATTGACTTGAAGCGACCTTCACCGAGAGCCAGAACTACACGATTGGAACGGCCGGATCGAATTACCGCTTCTCTTGGCACAAGCAACCTCTTTTCTGATTTATCCAGATGAATGATGACCTGGGCGAACATATCAGGTTTAAGTAATCTCTCGTCGTTATCAAACCTCAGGCGCACACGCAATGTTCGAGTTTTGGCATTGAGTGTAGGATAGACATAATCAACAACCCCTTTCCATTCTTTGCCTGGCAGGTAATCGAGGGTCATTGTCACAGCAAGCCCCACCGCAACTCCGGCGACCTGTCGCTCAAAAACCTCGGCTTCAACCCAAACCTGTTCGAGGGTACCTATCGACATTATTGTAGAACCGGGTTTGACGAAAAAACCCTGACGAATATTCAAGTTGTCGACAACCCCGTTTTGTGGCGCATAAAAGGTGATATTCTGTTTCACCTCTCTTGACTCCCTCAGCTGCTTGATGACCCTGACCGGTACACGCAATGAGGCCAGGCGGTTCTCTGCAGCCCTGATGAGGCGGGGTTTGTTTCGCTCAAGAGCCATTACCAGTTCCTCCTGCGCATTGACCAGTTCAGGGGAATAGATATTGTAGAGTGGTTCTCCTTTTTTTACCGGATCACCTGAGGCTTTTATATAGAGTCTTTCTACCCATCCATTTACTCTGGGGTGGATATGGACCAGCTGATCTTCATCGTAAGTGACATACCCGACCGTCTGAATTTCAGAAAGCAGGGAACCAAACTGCGCCGGAGCAGTCCTCACTCCCAGATTATTAACAACATCTGGAGAAATTTTAACTGCACCGGGACCTGCATCTGACCCACTGTCGTCGTCTTCATAGAAAGGTATAAGGTCCATACCCATTGGTGACTGCCCCGGTTTATCCCTTCTATAGTTGGGATCCATCGGGGCAACCCAGTACAACGGCTTTTTCTCAATGGCAGGCGGAGTACTGCCCTGTTCTATGTGTACTAAGTTGAGCGGTTCAAGGTAGCCGCTTACCAAGGGGTATTTTGTAAAGGTGATAAAGGAGCCGACTGCAGCACCGACAATAAGCAATGCCAGTATACTAAAAAATCTCCTCATTTCATCTCTCCCAAAGGGCTATTATCCGCAATGATATCATCGCTGTTTTCTATAAAATAATAATTCAACTCGATTATGTTTTTTTGTCTCTCTACATCTATGCCCAATGCGTCAATCTGTGCATTCAGTTCAGCAATTCGTGAACGGACCACTTCGGCAAAATCACCATCGTCATTAGTGTACGCCGTAAGAGAAGCCTCGGCCTGTTCGTGTATTTGCGGCAATAACTGCACCTGATACAGCAACTGGCGCTCATTCAGCCTATTGAGCTGGGTCCTGGTTTTTTCGAAACCGGCTATCATTTTTCGCAATAAGGCCCATTTTTTCGTTTTTACCGCTTCAGTTTGAGAAATAGAGGACTCGACCTCCTTGTCCTGACGGTTGTCTGTAAAATACGGCAGGTCAAAACTGAACCCGATAGAGACGAAATCGGCTCGATCTCTGCCGTTCTGGTCTTCGTCACGGTAACCATAATTAACGTTGACTCCCCATACCGGTTTGTACTTTTCCCGGGCAAGATCGATCCCAATTTTACTGGCCTCAATCTTTCGATCAACAGAAAGCAGGGACGGATGTCTCGAGAAGTATTCATAAAGCTTCTGTGGATCGGCCTGTTGCTCTGCCAGATAGAGCGGCTCCTGCATCATCTTTATATCTGGCAGGCTCTTATCCAGTTCCAGGCTTGACCAGGGGCGTACCGTCTCTGCAATTGAGTTGTCACTATATTGCTCACGAAAGTACTCACTCAGCCATTCAGAGAGTTTCTCCATCAGCATCTCCTGTTTCTGTCTCAGTACCGTGAGCCGATCGTCCAGCCGGGTCAGCTCCAGTTGAGCGCGAACAATATCCTGTTGTCTGGTTTTTCCCAAGGCCGCAGAATAACTGGCCTCCGCGACATCTGCCAGTTGTTCAAACAGTGGTCGATCCCTTTCAATTAAAGTTATGCTTTCCTGTGCTTTATACGCGTCCAGCCAGAGCTTACTGACTGCAACAACAATTTTAGCTTTGCGATCCAGACGCTGGAAAGGGAACTGGCTTCCAACCGTTTCAATCTGTTTGCGCTTAATCGCAAGACTGTCTCCTCGAGCAAACATTTGCGCCACCCCTACCTTGAACTGTGTCATGGCCTCCTGATTAAAATCGAAGGTGTCGGTAGGCAGGTTTGCCAATCCAAAAGTGACCTTTGGATCCGGGAGTGTTCCTGCAGCAACGCTCATTGATTCGATTGCATCCTGGGAGTGCCGGTTCCCGGCCAGCCAGGGATCGTTGAGTTGCGCTGCTCTTACAGCCTCTTCAAGAGTGAGTGTATTACCGGCGGATTGAGCCACCCCGGTTAAAACTG
>JAQYVS010000076.1 GCA_030145365.1 Desulfofustis sp.
GTAGTGGGAGAAGGAGACTTAAGCGCTATTCAAAGTTTTTTAAACTCTGATAGTCTGAAAGAAGGTATGAAAAATGCTGGTGTGAGCAGCGAGCCAAACTTGTTTATTGGTGAGAATGTGAAATAAAAGATATTTCTATCAAAGCTGTATCCCCTGATTGTAGAAATTGTTAAGCAGCGATCACTGTTAAAAAACGACAACCACAGATAAACTATTTAACCGTCAGTGCTTTCTCAAGCCTGTTCACATTCTCCTGCATTATGGCTAAAAAATCCCCATCAGCGGGGCGGTTTCCGCTGGGATTAAAGACGACAGATTTCAGGCCTAAATCAGCTAAAAGCTGCTGGGTCGATTCTTCCGTTTTCGCCTCCCATAGCATGATATCAGAGTTGTGTTTTACCAGGAGATTCTTAAGATCTGCTACCTGCTGATCACCCGGATGCTGGTCGGATTCCCAGTGAACACTCTTAACGTTGAACTCATAGCGTTTTGCGAAGTATTGATATACCGGATGCGAGCCTATCAGAGGAGTCGTCTGATACTTCCTGCCGAGTTTGAGCAGTCTGTCATCCAATGTCTGCAGCTCACTTTTCAGCTGTTTCAGGTTGTTCTCGAAGTAGGTTTTCTGAGCCGGCGCCTTTCGAATTAATCCCAAAGTAATGCGATCTGCCTGGCGGGCAGCAATTTCGAAATCGAGCCAGACGGTAAAAGCAAACCCTTCATGGGAATGCTCGCCGTCTGGTCCATGGTTGTGAGACTGGGTACTTTCAAGAAGTATTAAGCGGTCTCTGACCTCTTTTGTGGTGTCTATGATTCTTGATTTCGGCAAACTGACTTTTGATAACCATTTTGCATAGTCCGCGCCATTGATCAGTATGAGGTCCGCCTTCTGAAATGCCAGGACTGTTTCTGTATCCGGATTCCAATACGCAGGGTCAATATCGGCAGGGGAAGGAAACACGACATCTACAGCATCCCCCCCTATTGTCTGAGCCATATAGGCCAGAGGGTAATTCACCGTATATACGGTTAATCGCTCGTCTGCGTATGTTGCCATCGGAAAGAAGAATGCACCAAGCAGTATCAAGAAGAGCAATACGGATGCAGACACTCTGTTTGAACGACTCATGTACAATTCCTCCAAGTCTTCAAGGTGAAAACAGCCCAATGTGGAGCTCATGCACCAATACTATAAAAAACGACCATTGAAACACTGCTATTGCAAAAAGAGCAGACGAACCAGATCCGCTGAAAAAAAGTTGATTGCTGCGACTAAGCCTGCACAACACAAAGCACTTATACCCATAATGAGCAGGATTTCTGCTCCGAGTAACTGGAATATCATTGCCCTGTCACAGCCCATTTTAAAGATGGTATCCACTTCTTTTTGCCGCAATCTCAAAGATAGTCCAAAAACCAGGCCGATTGCCAACAAGGTCACAGCACCAACAACCGAAATGATTGCATCAAGCACGTTTTTTATACGAAAAATATTTTCAAGCAGCTCACCGATTACCACGGTGGGACGGAATATTTGCAGAAGTTCATTCTTGCCCAGAAAGCGCCCCTGTAGAATTGCTTCTGATTTTTCATCAAACGGCAGAGCTATGACGGCAGTAATAGGGTAACGATCTGTGCTCCCGTGAAAATGAAAACTGTCAATATTGTCATCAGTGATCTCGGTAAAATGAAATAATTTCACCGAAGCGGTTACATTGCCTTCCGTACGTTTCATAATCAGGGTCGGGTCCGTCAACTTCGCGACATCATCGTGTCCGTGCCCAAGTCCCTGGATCACCCAGGTGGTTTTCAGGTCAGCGAAAATTGCCAGGTCATCTGCCGAATGGTTTTCCTGGAGAACGCCAACAATGTTCATTTTCAGTGGATAGATCCCCGCCAGATCAAACATATTTTCCGGTGACGAAACAATGGTGTCACCAACACCAAGCTCTAACTCACGGGCTGCACGGGCACCAAGCATGCACTCTCCCACTCGGACAAACTGCCGCCCTTCACTTACCTCCAGGCGACGCAAGTCAAAGTAATCCAGCGATGTACCAACAATGGTCAGACCCCGGGCTTTAAACCTGACATAGACGGGCACTGACATGGCAAGTTCAGTGTCATCAATGCGATTTGCTGCTCCCATATCGATCAGTTCCGGGGCCTCATTGGTGAAATACAGACTGTTCATTGCCAGATCGAGAGAACTTCCTTTGGCGCCAGCCAGAAGCGGTGTGGAATCTGCTCGTTCCATAAGCTGCTTCTCGCTTTCGTTGATTAGGAGCTGCAGGGACAACGGCAGAAAAGATATCATGGTGATACAGCAGACCAGAATCAGGGTCCTGAGCCGATTGAATGTGATATAGCGCCAGGCGATGTACAGGCTGTCGATCATGATCGGTCTCCTCTCAAAAACGTGCGAAAGTCAACGACCCGGTCAAAATATTTCAGCAGTTCATGATCGTGGGTGACGGCCAATAGGGTTGCATCATGTTTTTCGATAGTGGCAAAAAGCAGCTCCAGTATCCGTGTCTTGTTGTCTGGATCGAGATTGCCAGTTGCCTCATCGGCGAGAATCAGTTTCGGTTGCGGCAGCAGAGCGCGACAAATGGCAACCCTTTGCTGTTCACCTTGGGAAAGGTTATCAGGAAATTGTTTTATTTTGTCACCGATCCCCATCTCCTGCGCCAGAGTCTCTGCTCTCCCCCGCACCTCAGCAGTCAGTTTGATGGCTCTTGATATACGATAGGGATGGAGGATATTGTCGATGACCGAGAGGTAATCGAGCAAGGCAAAATCCTGGAATATAAAGCCGATACTGTTGATGCGGAAATGACGCCTCTGCTGATCCTTCAATGAACCGAGATCCTGCCCAGCGACACGGATCATGCCATTGGAGCACGAAAGGATACCGGCAACAAGATTAAGCAGTGTGGTTTTGCCGGTGCCGGATGGCCCGATCACCGCTACTTTTTCGCCAAGCTCCAGCTTAAAGCGAGGAATTGCAAGCTGGAAGTTGCCTGTCGGGTAAGCAAACTGTAGATCACTGATAAAGATCATGGGAGGCTCTAGCAACCTGGTTTCTTAGATTATCTCAATATCCTTTATTTTCCATGTTTTACCATCCTGAACAAAGACCACAAGTGCATTATTCAAGTTCCGCCGATAATGGGTATGACTAAAATGAGTGACGGAGCAACTGGCAAGCCCAGAGGCAAAATTTTCTTGCTCAAACTTCACATGGATTACCGCGCCAATCACCATCAGCGACCCAAAACAGATTTACCTTGGAGGTCCCAATTACTTAATGGGCCAACTTTAAGAGAACAACGCCTGATATGATCAATAGTACTGAAAAAATCCTTAAAAACCCGACCGGATCTCCATAAAGAAAGATTCCGACTACGAAGGTACCCGCAGCCCCGATGCCTGTCCACACCGCATAGGCAGTTCCCATGGGGATCTGGCGCTGCGCCAGGAACAACAGGTAACCGCTTATGATCATACATAAACCGGCAAGAATAATGCCGACGACAGTTTTTCCTGGTGACTGTGCCATTTTCAAGCCTACCGGCCAGCCAATCTCAAAGATTCCTGCAATAATTAAATAGGTCCAGGCTAATCCCTGCATACATTTCTCCTTTGGTGCCGTTGTGTTTGAACCTCGAAAGGTTTTGGTTAAATTACCAGGATCAAGTCGCTCGGATCGTAGTATAATGGGTCACCCACAAAGTCAACATAGAATTTATCACCAATGTTATACTTGCTATTGCATCCTTTAGGTTCATCAACTTCCGAGATTATTTTGGCACGTAAACATTGACCTTTATTTCTCGAAGACTGAAACACAAGGGCTCAGGAATATTTTAATGAGCTGCTGAAACTGATAACCCAGAATTGCCAGTCAAAATACCCCATCATTTCCACCACTTTTATGGTTTCTTTATTTGTTAGGTATAGTGACTATTTTTAATTAAAAGATCTCAATTTTACACTCCTCATTCAAAGCCGAAAAAGACTGTCTGTGGCAAGATGAAGAAGGAGAATATCATGAGAAAACAGTCACAACCTTTCTCACTGTTGTGCATTGTTCCATTCGCTCTGATATTTCTCCTGAGTTCCAACTCCGTCAGCGGAATAACCTACATACCTGCCGTACCAGATAAAGACAAGACACTGCCCGCTAATGATGGTGAATTGGATGGCTGTAATTCCAGTCGATTTAAGTGCGTGATGGGAGGTGAAGCAGTCTTCGACAAACAAACTGGACTTATCTGGGTAAGAAATGCCGGTATCGCTGACAAGAAGATGTCCTGGAACGATGCCGTGAAATTCTGTCAACGTATTAAGATTGGTACTCACAAGGGCTGGCGCCTCCCCACTAAAAGAGAAATGATAACTCTATTGGATACAAGCCAATCTGCCCCAGCCTTGCCTGTTGGCCATCCATTTAAAAATGTAGGGACGGTGGGCAGTACGTATTGGACAAATTCTGAGCAAAAGGGTGATAATGAAGTCGTTTGGATAATTAAACCGAATCTTGGTAAAGTTGAGGAATATCTAAAAATATTTGGTTCTTTCATATGGCCGGTATTGGACAGCAAATGAGCATTTGGCTTGGTATTAGGGTCTTGCGAGTATATAATCAGAACGGAATCATAATCACCCAACTCGTGCACAGAGCGATTACTTTCAACTTTCGAATTTACTATGAATGCTCCAATAGGTGTTTTTGACTCGGGTTATGGTGGATTAACTGTTTTAAAAGAATTGGTTAATGTCATGCCTGAATACGACTTCTTATATTTAGGCGATAATGCCAGAACTCCTTATGGAACTCGATC
>JAQYVS010000094.1 GCA_030145365.1 Desulfofustis sp.
CGTCTGCCGGGTCTGCGGTGGCGATCTGAATGCCAGGGCTGATGATCAGGACGAGGATGCCATCGATAAGCGTCATAACATCTATTACGATGAAACCACAGGTACCATGGCAGCAGTTAACTATTTCAAACAGGGCAACGGCCCCAAAGTTATTTCCGTTGATGGTTCAAAATCCATCAAAGAAGTAACCGACTCAATTATGAATGAGCTGTAAAGCAGCAATAGAACAATCAGTCAAACTACAGGGGTGTGTTCCATTCGGACACGCCCCTTTTTGCTTTTTTACCTTGTTTTCGCTACACTACTAATTGGTCATCAACGGTAGTTGAAGTTTATATATGTGTTGATAAATAGATATTTGTCTTTATTTTCAAGCTATTAAAAGTGAGATGTCTGTCTTGTACAACCGGCTGCCAAGTGAGTGCAAACCGGTTGAAAACAGTATCTCGAAACTGCTTAGATTATAAAAATGAGATTGGCTGCACCGCAAGCGGTCCAGCCCTTTTTGCTTATGGAAGAAATCGATAACAGTCAAAAAAAAGGTAAGGTATATCTCGTTGGTGCGGGGCCCGGAGATCCTGGGCTCATAACCGTCCGGGGCCGGTATCTTCTCGAAAAGGCCGAAGTTATTGTGTATGACTATCTGGCCAGTAGAAGGCTGCTCACATATGTGCCAGCTGACGCTCAATTCGTGTACGCCGGCAAACGGGGTGGGGTTAAACATACACACACCCAGGATGAGATCAACCAGATGCTCGTTGATTTTGCCCAGGAAGGCAAGATTGTTGTCCGTTTAAAAGGCGGCGACCCGTTTATTTTCGGAAGAGGTGGGGAAGAACTCGAAGTTCTGGCAAAACATAATGTGTCTTTTGAGGTGGTACCGGGGGTTACGTCGGCAACGGCTGCCGCAACCTATGCGGGTATTCCCATCACCCATCGTGATTATACCGCGTCGGTGGCTTTTCTTACCGGCCATGAAGATCCCACTAAAGATAAATCCAACATAGATTGGCAAAAAATTGCCACTGGTATCGGTACGATCGTTGTCTATATGGGGATTAAGAACTTGCCCTTTATTGTGAAAAATCTGATTGATAATGGGCGTTCACCGCAGACACCGGTTGCCGTTGTGCGATGGGCCTCCACACCGGAACAGAGATCGGTGGTCGGTACGTTGGCTGATATTGCTGATATCGTAAAAGAATCAGAAATAAAACCTCCGGCACTTATCGTGATCGGAGAAGTGGTCAATCTGCGTGGAACCCTAGATTGGTTTGAAAAACGTGCCCTGTTCGGCAAAAGAATTATCGTCACCCGGACCAGGGAGCAGGCCAGCGAACTTGTTGCCGGGCTCGAAGAAAATGGTGCAAGCTGCTATGAATGTTCGACGATCAATATCGAACCGGTCGAGGATTACCATATCCTTGATGAAGCGCTGGAGCGAATCAACGAGTACCATTGGATATTGTTCACTTCACTCAACGGCGTTAAATATTTCTTCAAGCGGCTTTACGATAAGGGGCTTGATGCGCGCGATTTGAAAGGACCTGATATCGGTGTGGTTGGAAAAAGTACCGCTGATCTGTTGTTGGAATACGGTGTCAATGCCGATCTCATTCCACCGGTATTTACCGGTGAAGGCTTGGCAGAAAGTCTGCTTGATCAAGGTGTGGAAGGGCGAAATGTGTTGATTCCCCGAGCCGTGGAAGGTCGGGAAATTCTGCCGGAAACCCTACGGGGGGCCGGTGCCCAGGTGACGATTGCACCGTTGTATATAAACGTTCCCCCCCAGGGGCGTCGGGATGAACTCAGGGCCGAACTGGAAAGCGGTGAGGTTGGGATGGTCACCTTTACCAGCTCTTCGACGGTACGTAATTTTCTGACGATGGTTGATGCAGAGAGCCAGGAAGAGCTTGAACAGCTAATGGCAGGAGTGAAGATTGCTGCAATTGGACCAATCACAGCCAAAACCGTAACGGACAGCGGCTTGAAAGTCGATGTGCAGCCGAGTCAATATACAATTATCTCGATGATCAAGGCGATTATCGATTTTTATCAGTGCTGATAAAGTGAATGAACAGGTGTCAGGGGTTGACATACCCCGGATTATCTCGACAGGACGAACTGATCTTCAGCGATGTATACTGTAGAGAAGAGACTGATCGTCCCGGCGTTCATGGCCAGATTAAGGTCGAAGATGAGTCGGAGAACCAAGAGGAAAAGGCCCTCGTCTGCACTGTCTGCCAGGCTCCGATAACAAGTAGAAAAGAGCAAATTCAAAAAGAGGGTAAACACCTTCACACCTTCTTCAATCCGTCCGGCATAGTCTATGAGATCGGCTGCTTTAAAAATGCGCCGGGGTGTCTGGTTTATGGTCCCGTCAGCAATGAGTTTGCCTGGTTCTCAGGGTATAGCTGGCAGGTGGTTTATTGCAACAGATGCCTGGAACATCTGGGCTGGAAATTCAGTGCTGGTGATGATGTGTTTTTTGGTCTGATTGTCAATCGCCTGCAGGAAAATTGAGATTTACATATACTCTGGTTAATTAATTCTCCCGAATCAGGTTGATCAATTCATGGGTACTGAGTCTGCCGCTCATGTCCGTCCCTTCAAGTAAACTGTCGGCCAGATCCCGTTTTTCCTGATGCAGTTGCACTATTTTTTCTTCGATGGTGTGTTTACAGACCAGTCGATAGATTGTCACCGGCCGGGTTTGACCGATACGATGGGCCCGGTCCGAGGCCTGGTCTTCAACAGCCGGGTTCCACCAGGGATCCATGTGAATTACATAATCTGCGGCGGTCAGGTTTAACCCAAGACCTCCCGCTTTGAGACTGATCAGAAAAAGATCACCCTCCCCCGCTTGAAAGGCATCAATCCGTTCTTTTCGATGCTTGGCACTGGTGCTTCCGTCCAGATATTGATAGGTATGGCGTCCATCCAGATATTCTCTGAGGATGTCAAGATGGCCGATAAACTGGCTGAATACCAGGATCTTATGGCGTCCGGCAATGAGTTCCTCGACCAGGGAAGAAAACATCGACAATTTGGAGCTGGGAATTGCGCTGTCTCTGCTAATGAGTCTCGGATTACAGCAGGCCTGGCGCAATTTCATAATCTCAGTAAGTACCTGGAGGTGCCTGCCACGGTTGTCGGATGTCTGTTCAAGCTGATCCAGAGCACTTTGCCTCAACGCTTCGTAGAAATGGAGCTCCTCGTGGCTCAAGGCGACTTCGAGGGTTACTTCAGTTCGTGGCGGCAATTCTTCAAGAACCTGGGATTTGATTCTGCGCAGGATAAACGGTTGTATCAATTTTTTCAGTCGAAGCCTGGCCTCCCGATTATTGTATCGCTCAATCGGAATGGCAAAACGTTCGTTAAATTGTTTGTGGGAGCCCAGCAGTCCCGGATTAATAAACTGGAACAGGTTCCAGAGCTCTCCGAGATGGTTTTCAATCGGCGTGCCGGTGGTAATAAGTTTGAAAGAACCCTGCAATGACATGGCCGCCTGGGAACGCTTGGTGGCTGCATTTTTTATAGCTTGAGCTTCATCGAGAACAATGGTCTGCCAACTAATGTGTGATAGCGGTTCAATCTCCTGCTGGAGCAGGGTATAGGTGGTGATAAGCAGGTCGAACTTGCCCAATTGCTTAATCGTCTGTTTTCGGTTCTTCCCGGTGAGCTGCACAATATTTAAAGTGGGTGTGAAGCGGGCAACTTCAGACAGCCAGTTGGTCGACACTGACGTGGGGGCGACCACCAGCGAGGGACCACTGGTGGCCTGCTGCAGAATAATCGCCAACGACTGGAGGGTTTTGCCTAATCCCATATCATCAGCCAAACAGCCGCCGACACCCCAGTGTGACAAACGAGCCAGCCAGTGATAGCCTTCCAGTTGATAATCTCTGAGTTCAGCCCTCAACGTTGATGGCAATTTGGGGGTGACCCGTTGAGATTCATTGATTTTGGCAACTTGATCCGTCCACCCTTCATCGGCCCTGGTCTTCGCCGTTTCAGTCAATTTCTCCAGAGAATGGGCAGCCAATGGGTGAACAACAACCTCTTCCTCATTATCAGCAGACTGTTCATCGGCGAAACTGTTCAGCTCGTCGAGTCGTTTTCTGAATTCTCTGGTCATGGCAATAAACTGACCGTCACCGACTTGAATAAACCGACCAGAAGTTTTACGAACCTGTCTGAGGATTTCTTTGAGATCGATAACCAGATCCTGGTCGATCACCAGCTCCCCGCTTATACCAAACCAGTTCTGCCGGTTAGTGCGAATCTTAAGATTAAGATTTTTCAATGCTGCCTGGTGGCCAACGGACAGTTTTTCGCCCTCCGGCCACTCGATGACAACTTTGTCGCTGATCTCCTGAAGTTCTGCCAGGGCCTGGAGACAGTCTTCAGGGTCGTGAAGGTGCCATTCCCTGTCATTTTCCTGCTCGAGGTCAACGGCCAGGTCGAGAATGGGGCATAACTCTTCAATTTCTCTTGCCCTACGCTCTTCCTCACTGAGATTTCTCTTGGTCTGAAGCCGCTTACCGCCGATTTCAGCCATGATGTTTTCCACACCCTGACCGGGTTTTACATATTGGGTTCCTTCCTTAAATGGCTTGACGAACATCTCCAGACGAAAACCGCTGCCGTAAGGCAGCATATGCATATAGATGGTTGAGTCTGCTTCGACAAAGGTAATATCTTTAGCTTGCTGCGAAGTTCTGTCGACGGCAATGGCTGAATGTACTGTCATGAAAGACGAGATGTTGCCTATGGCGGTCAGTACCTCTTCACTGGCATCAATTGGCACGGATAAGCCATTTCTGCCGGTGATCCGAGCAATACGCCGATGATTGTCGTTGATCCTGACGACTTTAAAACGGGTTGGGGTTTCTTGTAACAGAACGGTGTTTTCACCGTTGATCGGAAACGAAAAGTTGATATGCAGATCGTCGCCGTATTCTTGGACCAGTAACTCCGGCTCTGCCGAGACAAAGTCCACCGGGGTTGTCGGTGAGTCGTGAAGAAAGAGCAGTGGGTGACCGATGAGTCCCAGCAGAAGTTTTTCTGAATTAAATTCGTATTGTGGCTGTCCATCACCGTTATCGAGTTTCTGGATAGTCAGACAGATTTTCCTGTCCTGCAGGCTCAGGTAACCGAGTTCAGTGGTGCCATGCAGCCGCGATAGAGATATCGGTCGTCCCTTACTCCATTGACCATCTGCAGAACGTTTTTGTTCTCTGGGACGGACCGTCAAGTTGCCCTGCTTATAACTAATCAACCAACTCAGTCGAATGTCCTGATCAGAATAGAGCTGGACCGCTTTTGTGGAGATGTTTATCAGGGCCTGCAGGCTTCTTTTCCAGGGTTCTTCAGGTTCCAGCAGGTCGGCAAACGGTTTCAATTCGGCAGAACGGCTTAATTCCTCACCCTCTTTTCCATATGCTTCACCCTGAGCGGACGTGAGTGCAAGGATTTGGGCGAAACATAGGCTGAATAACTGGTACCTATTGGAAAGTGCCCGCTGGTAATACTTTTCCACGTTGAGTTTGATCTCCGGCTCCAGTGAACCGGCGGTCCAGAGCTGTGTGAGCGCTCCGATTAAAAGAGTGATTCCGGATAGTGATTGCTCATCGCCAAGGGTAATGTCCTGTTGTTCTGCACTTTGATTGGTCCGGGAGTCTATGAGAGTATGGAGAAACGAATAGGCCTGTTGCTCCTCACTATCTTCAAATGAAGCCAAACCAATACTGATCTGTCTTGCCGCCAGATTTAATATTTTATCATCTTTCAGACCTATGAGCGTCAGGATGTGAAAGAGACCCTGTACCCCGAAAAAAGCAACGGCATCACTGTTATTAATTGCCATGAGCTGCGCCAGGTCATCATCAAAAAGCTGTTTGGCGCTGTCGTAGTTTCCCTCTAGAAAAGCGAGGCTGCCAAGTGACCCGGTGGTCGATCCAATGGCCTCGTTTTTCCCCAGAAGACTTTTTGCTTTTCCAACTTCTCCCTGAAACAGATATTGGTTGAAGAGAAGGCGTTGAAAAGGCAGTTTTTCGTCACTGCTGAGGGTATTGAAATGCGACGTATCGTTTAAATAGTCACTTATTTCCGGAAAAAGAATCAATCGCTTTAACGAGTATCGGACGATGTGATTTAACAGAAAAAACTGAAACGAAGGTGGGAGAGTGGCAAACCACTGTGGATCGAACGGCCGGGTAATGACCTGTATGACCGGTGGAAGCGGGGTTAAAATTTCCTGGCATTGGTTATCGAGAAAAGACAGGGATTGATCGATGACTTCAAAATCCTGGGTGTAGATGCCAATGCGTAATTCGCGCATTGCCCGCCAGCAGCGGGTAGACCATTTGCCGTAATAATAGGATGCAGGAGCTTCCTTCCTCATGATCGCTGCAAATTGGATAAATCTTTCTTCAGCGACAGCTTTTCTGGTCAGAATCTCGACGAGGTCCAGATTGCATTGCCGCACCTCATTCAGGAATCCGCTATCCTGAAGCTTTGAAACGTAATGGTTGACAGAAGCCGTTGTCGGGCGATTGCCCCGCGGACCCTTCAAATCAAGTTTACGCAGACAATCGATGACCAGGGTTGTGTGGGCAGGTTCGTAGATGATCGAAAGGATTTGAAGCAGCGTCTGTTCAAATGGGCCGAGTCGATCGTAATCGGCGAGCAGATCATTTACATCGGGCATAAAAAAAAGTACCGCTATGCCTTAGAGTCTTAAAAGGCAGTTATATACAGAGCGACATAAATCCAGCTTTATCTATCGTCCCAATATCGCCTGCTGAAGTGGTTGTTTTCAGCACGATAGAGACCGTAACCCTGTGTCACTGTGTATAGAATTTGTGAATAATTCGGGCCAACCAGCAACTATATCATTGTTACCACTTGATATAAACGAAAAAAGACTGATCTGCCGATAAAGATTGCTGGATGGCTGGGCACGAACAGTGAGTAGAGCTGCTGAGCGTGCCCTGTTACTGAGCTTTAGAAATTTTCGAGACTTTTATGGATAGTGATATCAGCTTCGGCTTGTCTGTTCCTGATCCAGGCATCGAGAACCTGTTGTTGTTTTATCTGTAAAAGTAATTCCCGATAACGATTTTTCTCATCTTCAGTCATTGCAGTATCAGGAGATTTTCTTTCGCCGAATTGATAGACGTAATAGCTCTGATCGACAAAGCCGGGCTCCTGAACAACTGGGTCTGAGGCTGAAAGCCTGAACGCTTCCTGCACAAGAGTCTGGGGAAAAGAAGATTGGTGATCCTGATCATTTTTTGTCAGGGGGCCCGATTCTTCTACGGTGAAACCTTTGGCTTCACCAATGGAAGCTATCGTTGTGCCTGTTTCTCCAAGTGCAGCAATTATCGCTTCAGCTTCGCTTTTTGCTTTCTCAACTGCTTTTTCACCTCTGTAATCACTTTCGACTGCTTCTCTCACGTCTGCGAGCTGCGGTATCTGCTGTTCTTTAACAGCGGTAGCCGAGATGATGGCGTAACCGTCGCCTGTTTCCACCAATGAACTCAGCTCTTTTTCCTTGAGCGCAAAAGCGGTTTCGACAAAGGCCGGATCAGCCGTCAATCCCTGCGGCGGTGTACTCATGGTAAAAAAATCGGTGGTTAAAGCCTTGACGTCTGGTTGGCCATCGAGATAGGCCTTCAGGCTGCCGGAACTGATGATCGCTTCATAAGCACTATTTGCGACCTGCAGGGCAATCGGTTTGGCCTGTTCCAATTGCAGTTTGGCTATGATGTCTGCTTGCACCTCGTCCTTGGTTTGTACATGACCCAACTGAATCTCTTCGAGCTTTATAAGATGGTATCCAAAATCTGTTTTTACCGGCCCACTGATCTCGTTCACCTGCATTGAGAAGACAGCGTCGTCAAAGGGCTTGACCATTTGTCCCTGGGTGAAGAAACCTAAATCTCCACCGCTGACCGCGGTTGGCCCTTCGGAGTGAAGCTCAGCCAGCTTTGCAAACTCCTCACCACTTTTGGCTTTCTCAAGAACTTCTTCTGCTTTTTGCATCTGTTGCTGGTGCGTTTCTTCAGAATCATCCGGACCGGCTTTGAATAAAATATGCCGGGCATGCCGTTTTTCAGGGATTTGGTACTCGGTCAGATGCTGATCGTAATAAGTATCCACTGATCCTTCATCAATGGTGATCTTGGCTCCGATATCATCGAAGGTAAACGGTAGATAGGTCAATTTGACCTGTTTTTCGGTTTTATAGGAATCACCGTTGTCTTTGTACCATTGTTCAAGATCCTGCTCGTTTATCTCGATATCTGCCTGATAGGTTTCCGGGTCAATAACCAGAAAAGAAACGGAAACCGTCTCTTTTTCCAGGTTGTATAGTTCTTTGATTTCAAAATCGCTTGCTGATTGGGAAAAAGCGGCAATACTTTCAACGGTTTTTGTTCCGAGTAATTCGTAGCTCAACGATTTTTCATATTTTTCAGGGGACAGTCGATTGGAAGCCAGGATTGCTTTGTAGCGTTCCATGCTGAAGCCGGTGTCTTCCTGGAACTGGATCATAGATTCAACTTCTTTCTGAATCTCATTGCTGCTGACCATCAGTCCCATTTCCTGGCCGCCCTGCCTGAGCAATGCTTCCTGGACCAGCTGGTTGATCACCTGTTGCTTAATATTGAGGGTCTCAGCGAGCCCTTTGGGCAGGGTACCGCCGAACTGTTGTGCCAGTCGGCTGTAAGCCTGATCGTAGGCCTGCTGGAATTCCTGGAAGTTAATTTCCTCTTTATCAACAACGATCGCCGCTTCCTGCCGGTTCATCAGATTGGTACCGACGCCCCAGAAGATAAATACGAGTGCGATCATTACAACAATGGCCTGGATTATAAAGGATTGAGCCCGTTTTCTTAGAAATTCAAGCATAGATAAATGTCTTATAATGTTATGTCCGTTCGAAAATAATAAAATCCTGAAACGAACAGTAAAATGACGGTTTAGCGAAATTGAGCTGATCGGGAATGGATTTACCTCGGATAACATCATCCTGCAAGAAAAATCGCACTAAAGGGAGTACCATGGAGTTGCTAAACTCGTGCATCATGCGGGTATGGCGGCTGATAACAAATTTGGCGCACAAATGCTCCCCATTCACTTGACAAACTGTTTCCCCTATAGTATTAAGGCCAATTACTATTTACGTGTGCAAATATTTGATTGCTGCTAGTAATATTGCTAGGTATCAAAGAATCACCATATCAAGGAGGTATACAATGCCCACAGTAGAACACAATGGAAAATCCTTTTCAGTAGATGAAGACGGCTTCCTGCTTAAAGGAATGGACGAATGGAACAACGAATGGGTTGACTACGTAAAAAATTCTGAAGGTATCTCGGATTTGACCGACGAGCATCAGAAAGTTATCGACGCACTGCAGGAATACTACCAGAAAAACGGAATCGCTCCGATGGTCCGTATTCTTTCCAAAACCACCGGTTTTCCTCTGAAAAGAATCTATGAGCTTTTCCCATCTGGACCGGGTAAAGGAGCATGTAAAATGGCTGGTCTGCCTAAACCGACTGGTTGTGTATAATCAGCTTCTTCTTTAGTTTAAGAAAAAGGGAGAAACTCAGATTCTGGGTTTCTCCCTTTTTTTTTGTTTTTCTTATCCCATACCATTAATGCATAGGGTTTCACTGACATCATCAATCCGCTGCTGATATTCTTCCGATTTTATCCGTGCGCCTTTCAATCCTCCACGAAGGTTTATTTCAGTAAAATACGTTAAACCATCGTCTGTGATCATGAGATCGATATGGGCGTAAGGAAATGTTCCCTGTTCCATAACTCGTCGGCAAAGTTTGCGCTGTTTATCCGTCAGTTCGGCGGGAGCAGGGGTTCCGCCGCAATGCAGGTTATGTCTGAAATTATGGGGATTGGATCGTTCGTAGGCTTCCCAATAGTTTCCAAGCACAATTACCCTGAGATCTCTACAATCCGAAACAAAAGGCTGGAGTACATATGGGTACGGGATCAGGCCAAGAGCCGACTGTGTATAGACATCTTCGATCGAAGAAAACAAAAAAACACCGAGCCCGCCGTTTTTCCCTTCCAATTTCACCACCACCTTAGTGATGCCGGTCCGTCCGCATGTTCCGACGGCGTTCAGGAGGTCGTGTATCGTGTAAATGACGGTGGTTCCGGGGATCATTGCCCACGAGTAGAGTCTGGTCTGGAAGGCTTTTGACCTGCTGCAGAGTTGGGAGATAAAAGAAGGGATACCGATGATGTCCCGGCTGGAAAGATCGAGCAGCAGGTGTTCTTCCCCCGGCTTCAATCGCAATCGGCAGCAGATGATATCACCCGGTTCGAGTATCTCATATTGTTCGAAAAGAGTTGTGTTGTCTCTGATGATCCGGGGAGTGCGTCTCAAAAGATCATCTCCCTGAAACGCTGATGGTAATGGGTCAAGTCTTC
>JAQYVS010000111.1 GCA_030145365.1 Desulfofustis sp.
CTGTTCTTCCAAGTGCTCCACAAGTACGAAAACCAGTCTGTTAAACGGAGGAAATCCAGCGTCCTTGCGGATGGCTAACTCATGGTTAACCAGATCCTTATAGCGATGGCCTGCCGCCATATCTATCGCATAGTGTTCCGGCTGCAAGGTTTGCACTATCACCCTCCCCTTTGAACTTCCCCGGCCGGCTCTGCCGGTAACCTGGGCAATCAATTGATAGGTTTTCTCTGCTGCCCGAAAATCGGGAAAACCGAGCCCGCTATCGGCCATCACGATGCCAACCAGGGTAACATTAGGGAAATGAAGACCTTTCGCTATGATCTGGGTACCAATCAAGATATCAATTTCATTGTTTTCGGCAGCCTGCAGGGTAGATAAAAACAGTTTTCTGTTTATTGCGACATCAGAGTCAAGCCGGGCAACACGTGCCTCAGGCAGGAGTTGCGTCACTTCCTGTTCAACCCGTTCGGTACCAAATCCTAACGGATAGAGATCATCAGACCCACAACTGGTACAGACAGTCTTAACAGGCAGTTGATAGCCGCAATAATGACACAGCAGTTTCTCTTTGAGTTTGTGCAGGTTCATGCTCACCCTGCAGTGACGGCACTCAACTATCGTGCCGCAATCCTGGCAGATTACCGAGGTTGAAAAGCCTCTTCTGTTGAGTAATAGAATTGATTGATTTTTCTTTTCATAGGTTTTCACCAGGGCGTCCTGCAATTCCAGGTGAAACAAACTTTTTTTCTTCTGTTGTACATGCTTTACATCAACCAGCTTCACATCCGGCAGATCCTTATCGCCGATTCGACGGGTCAGTTCCAATAATCTAAATTTTCCTGATCCACTGTGGTAATAACTGGTAACCGATGGTGTTGCCGAACCAAGAATAACAACGGCGTTGTGATGCTTTGCCCGCACCACTGCCAGGTCCCTGCCGTTATAACGCAGTCCGTCTTCCTGTTTGAAACTTGTGTCATGTTCCTCGTCGACAATGATCAGCCCGGGATTTGGAAGCGGTGCAAAAATAGCTGAACGGGCTCCGATAACAATTTTTGCTTGCCCAAGCAGAACACGCCACCACTCATCGTAGCGCTCTCCAGGGGTCAAGCCGGAATGTAGCAGGGCAATTGTGTCACTGAACCGTGAGACAAAATGTGCTTCAATCTGAGTAGCCAGAGCGATTTCCGGCACCAGGACGAGAACACTCTTACCCTGAGCAAGAACCTGTGCAGCGGCCTCCAGATACACCTCAGTTTTGCCGCTTCCGGTAACACCATGCAATAAGAACGGCGCATATTCTCCTTTTTTAATTGCCTGGTTTATCTCTGCTAGAACAGATACTTGTTCACGACTCAAAGCACTCGGTTTTGGATAGTGCGGCAGTAGATCACCAAACGGACTTCTGAAAATACGGCGATTATATTCTTCTATAAGCCCTTCAGTCACCAGCTGTTTAACAACCTTTCCACCATAAGGGTAAAGCTTAACAAATTCTCTTCGGGGTATTCCCGACTGTTTGTGCGCTGCTGACAGCTGTACAAGTATCGCTATAGTTTTTATTTCAGACTGTTTGAGCTTTCGTCCAGCAAACTCAGCATATACCTTATCTAATTCAACTGGATCAGAATGAGAGAGCAAGCAATCGGTTAATTTCTCATGAACCCGATAGCACAGTTCCTGTTTTGTACCGATTCTATCTTTATGTAAGGTGTTTTTAATCTTTAAAAAATTTATAGATACCAGTTTCTTAACCTGCCGGGAAGTTTTGGGATCTGAGAGCAGTCGCTTCGTCTCCACCTCAGACAGCTGAGTTTTTTCAAGCAAAATTTTAAACCAGGCTTCATTTGAAATGGCATCTGGGATTTCAGAACGCCCCTCGCTGGTCCTACTTTCTGTCTTGCAGAGAAGCTTCTGGTCAGAAGCCGTTAAGCCGCCTGGTAATGCGGTTTTGATGACCTGGCCAAGGGGGTAATGATAATAATCAGCCACCCATTTAAAAAACCCCACCATATCTGACTGATATAATGGGGACTGATCAATAATATCACTGACGTTTTTTACTTTAAACTCTGGTTCACCAGCTTCATCAACAGCTACAATGTATCCTGTTACTCTTCTGCGTCCAAACGGAACAAGCACCCGTCTGCCAATAAAATCTGAAACCAGTCTGATATTTTCCAGATGGATTTCGTCAATCCCATAAGAATAGACCTGCCGTACCGGAGCATCTACTGCGACCTCCAATAAAATCATAGGGTATCGCAAATATCTTTGAGATACTCTTTAAACGGCTCACCTAGCTCATCATGCCTGAGAGCACAGGCAACAATTGCCTGAAGATAGCCGAATTTATCTCCGGCATCGTATCTGGTGCCTTCAAATTCGTACGCGTACATATTACGTTTTTTGGATAGTGCCAGAAGTGCATCGGTAAGTTGAATCTCGCCACCATGCCCCGGTGTTGTACCACTCAATATATTAAAAATTTCAGGCATCAGGATATATCGACCGATAATGGCCAGATCAGAATCAGTGGTTCCAGGGGCGGGTTTTTCAACCATCCTTTTAACCTTGTGAGTCCGTTCCCTGCCGTCTTCTTCTCCTTCCACAATACCGTATTGAAAGGTCTGTTCGGCAGGAACACGCTGAACAGCCACAATTGATTCACCAATTTCTCGAAACAGTTCAAGCATCTGCCAGGCACATGGGACATCACTTAAGACCAGGTCATCACCAAGGCAGACCATAAATGGTTCATTGCCAACGATATGTCTGGCAGTCCAGATTGCATGGCCAAGTCCCAACGGTTTTTTCTGGCGAACGGATACGATATCAATCAGGTTTGATATCATATCGAGTTCCTTTCCAAGAAGTTTTTTGTTTTTCTCTTTGAGGACGTGATCGAGTTCATAATCATAATCAAAATGATTCTCGATTGCCGATTTGCCTTCACTGGTGACGAAGATTATCTGATCTATTCCCGAGGCGACAACTTCTTCAACAATGTATTGAATTGTCGGTCTATCGACAATGGTCAACATCTCTTTGGGAATGGCTTTGGTTGCTGGCAAAAATCTTGTTCCTAGTCCGGCGACAGGTATTACGGCTTTCCGTACTTCCATGGAAATACTCCTTGATTTACGATGACAGAAAAGAAGAATCTGTGGTATAAAAAAACCCTTCTGGAATATGTGAAAGCTACCACAAAAACGTCTAGTCATCCAACTTTTTCATGGCTTTTTTTTACCCTCCTTCATTACCGATTACCTCCTATCTCGAAAAGATATCAGATCTTATCCGAGAACATCAGGTTGTAATTATTGCTGGTGAAACCGGTTCCGGAAAAACTACACAACTACCCAAACTTTGCCTGGAGGTTTTTTCTGAATTCACCGGGACAATCGGCTGTACGCAGCCACGACGAATTGCGGCAACCACTGTGGCAGACAGAGTTGCCGAAGAAATGGGAGCCTCAGGCTCTCTGGTGGGCAGTAAAATTCGTTTTCACGACAACACCGATGTTGATACACGGATCAAGTTCATGACCGATGGTATCCTATTGGCTGAGACAAGACACGATCCGCTTTTAACAAAGTATGACATTGTAATCGTTGATGAGGCACATGAACGGAGTCTTAACATCGATTTTCTGCTCGGTTATCTCCACAGACTTATCAAAAGAAGACCTGAACTGAAACTGATAATCACTTCAGCAACCATCGATACCCAGGCATTTTCGCACCACTTCAACAATGCCCCGATTCTTCAAATCGAAGGTAGAACCTATCCGATCGATATACTGTATGAATCGGGTGAAAGCGACGAAGCTGAATCTTCGTATCTCGAGCATTGTATTGAAGTACTATCAGATATCTGTTTAACCAAACCTCCCGGAGATATTCTGGTTTTTTTACCAACAGAAAAAGATATCAGGTCATGCTGTGAAATTTTGCGAGGAAGAATCATGACCCACGAAGTTTTACCGCTTTTTGGTAAACTTCAGGCAAAAGATCAGAAACGGATTTTTAAACCTTTCAGTAAATCCAAAATTGTCGTAGCTACCAATGTAGCTGAAACATCGGTAACAGTCCCCGGGATTCGTTATGTAGTCGACTCCGGTCTTGCACGAATCGGAAGTTATCATCCCCGATCCCGAACCATGAGGCTGCCCATAGCAAAAATTTCTCAGGCCAGTGCTAACCAACGGACCGGTCGAAGCGGCAGAATTGGTCCTGGCATCTGTGTTCGTCTCTATACTGAAGATGATTTTGTCAATCGCCCGGAATTTTCAACACCTGAGATCCAGCGCTCCAACCTGGCCGAAGTGATCCTCCAGATGGTTGCCTTAAATCTTGGTGATCCTTACGACTTCCCGTTTCTCAACCCGCCTAAGCGTACAGCTATACGAGACGGCTACAAAACATTGATAGAACTTGGAGCGATCTCTGATAAAAACAAATTAACCGAATATGGCAGGATCATGTCCAGCCTGCCCATAGATCCAATCATATCACGAATAATTATCGAGGCCCAAAAATGTAATTGTTTGAAGGAAATAGTCGTCATTGCTGCAGCCTTAGCGATCCAGGATCCTCGAATCCGACCGGCAGAAAAAGAAAAACTCGCCGATAAAGCCCATCAGAATTTTGCTGATCCCCGTTCCGATTTTATGGCCTTGCTCACCATCTGGAATCGTTATCATGAGAGCTATAAAGGCTTTTCATGGTCTGGGCTTAAGAAATTCTGTACGGACAATTACCTCTCCTTTCAAAGAATGAGGGAATGGCTTGATCTCCATGAACAATTGTGTCGATTGTTGAAAAGAAAAAACAAGTTTAAATTTAATACAGAACCCGCCTCTTATGAAGCAGTCCATCGTTCGCTTCTGACCGGCCTCTTCAGACAATGTGCCACAAAGAAAAAAGGGACTGTCTATCAGGGACTTGGCAACCGGGAGCTGATGATTTTTCCAGGAAGCTACCAATATGCTAAAAACCCGGACTGGATTGTAGCCGGTTCCATCATCGAGACATCCCAGCTTTTTGCATTGACTGTGGCTGCAATTGAACCTGAATGGCTGGAACAATGTGCCAAAGATTTCTGTTCCTACTCCTGGGCCAATTCGCGCTATCATAAAAAGACAGGGCGAGTCATGGCCGCTGAAACTGTTGCCTTACAGGGCTTGATCATCGTTTCATCAAGACAGGTCAACTACCCCCTCAGAGATAAGAAAAACAGAGGTCCCGCCAGAGATATTTTTATTCAAAAAGCATTGGTTGAGCACAACTTACACGGTCAATTTGATTTCTATAAACGCAACAACGCATTGCTTAGCAAATGGCAGGAGCGTGAACACACACTCAGAAAAAGAGATATCGTCATCAACGATCCAGCCATTTTCGATTTTTATGACAATCGCCTTCCCAAAGAGGTATATGATCGTCCTTCTTTGATAAAACACCTAAAACGAACAGGAGACAAGAAGCTTCATATGACAGAAGCTGACATCCTGCTTCGCTCTCCCGGTGACAAAGATCTGTTGGATTTCCCAGCTTTTCTACCCCACACCAGGAAACAGGTGAAACTCAGGTATAACTTTGATCCTGGTTCAGAGCACGACGGGGTCACTGCCTATCTGCCAGAGCAGGAGATTGATGCAATTGACCACAATTTATTTGACTGGCTTGTTCCAGGATTGCTTGTTGAAAAAACAACCTACCTGTTCAAAGGACTTCCTAAAAAACTCAGAAAACAGATTATCCCGATTAACAACAGTGTCGATCTGGTACTGGATTCATTGGAGCTCTATCATGGAAATTTGCTACAGCAGCTCACGTCATCTTTATTTAAACTGTTCAGAGTGACCATACATCCCGATGACTGGCCAAATGAGCTGCCAACCCATCTGAACATGCACTACCAGCTTGTTGATTCATCCGGTAAAACATTGATGAGCGGCCACGATCTCAATACGCTGCTTAATCGTTTTCAAACATCACCGGTTAATGACCTAAAAACCTTCCTGCAACCCATAGATTCGAAACTGGTCAATGAGCTACAGGAAAAGACTTTTACCACCTGGGAGTTTGATACATACCCTGAGCGCCTTGGTGTATACCTGGAGAACGGTCAAATAGGCGGCTATCTCTATGGAGCGTTACAACCGGTCCCTGAAAAACGGGGGATTACCCTAAAATATTTTTCAAGCAGAAAAGAAGCTGAAGAAATTGGTTTGACAGGGCTCTGTTATCTTATCCGCCTGCAATTTACCCCCCCTGTCAAACAACTCACCAAATATTGCCGTGTCACCTTATCCGGGCCCTCCGCTATCTGGCTCTGCTCAATGCTTGGTAACACCACCCAAACCTGCGATTTGCTCATTGATTACATCTTTAAATCGATCATTGGCCTGATACCTCAGCCACTCGTTGACACGAACCAATTTAACTCGATGATTGCAAAGGTCGCCGAGATCGATCTCTATGCATATGGAAAAAGCGCCATAGACCGGATTCTTGAACTGCTTCGCTTGAGAAGAGAGGTTTTTGAATTAATCAGCAAATACGAGCGTCTCTCTAAAAAAAGCGGCAGTTTGGATGAAGAGCTCTATAGCGATCTGCACATTCAGCTGGATCAAATTCTGCCGGCAGATTTTCTTGATGCATTTACTTATGATGAACTTGAAAACCGAACCCGTTACTTGAGGAGCCTGGCAATTCGTTGTGAACGTGCGTACAGCAACCCGCAAAAAGATCTGCAGAAACGCAATAAGCTATCCTCTCATCAGAAAAACATTGTCCGGTATCAAGAAAAGCATGCGCACATGGACGATGTTTGCCGGGAAAAATTCAGAGGCTATAGACAACTTGTTGATGAATTGCGAATCTCACTTTTTTCTCCGGAAATAAAAACCCGAATACCTGTCTCCGAAAAAAAAGTCGCCGCTGTGTGGAAAGATCTATCACATACCTGCTGAGCCGCTATCTGTTCACAACAGCTCAATTTCCTTGCCGAACACCGATTCTCTGAAAAAGTCGATGAGACGCTCTCTTCGATTTCTCATTTTTTTCTGCTCGGGAATCAAATGGGTGGGGCGTACCTTCATGATTGACATCTTATATTCTATATGGGAGGCAAATCGATTATCCAGATACCAGGCATAAAGTAGCCCCATCAGTAATCCCGGCGGGGTAAAACCTTCAGGTCCATTAACAGCTCTGGTAAAATGCATGGGGCTTTGTTCCACCATCCTGGCAAGTGTGAGAAATTCCCGCAATTCCCGATCACTGAAATAACATCTCCTGGCTGCAATATTTTCAAGGTGAAGATGATAGACAATACCTATGTCTGAATTCTCGTCAGACAACGGTTTGATGATCTTCTCTGAAGCATAATTGCCAAGAAGCGCTTGCCCGACAGCAATTAAAAAGGCAACCTCGAAACTTTGCCGATCCAGAAGCCGATCCTCTCTAATTTTAATCAGGCAATCATCGGGGTCATAAAAGGAGAACACATTGTCCCAGCGCTGATCCCTGCGCCACTTCTTTTCATGTATAAAGGTGATTCCCGATATCAGTTCAAGATGTCTGAGTGGTATATCCTGATGGGTCCAGAGAATATCGACAAGTAGCGAACGGATGTCGGACTTGTTTTGTATAGATGCGTCGCCGGACTCAAAGTTGATGAACGTGGTCGTACACCAGTTGCTGATTTTTTGATAATTAAGCGATGGTGTGCACACCAGTCTTGATCCGTCGATCTGTGTATCTGTTGATACCCCGGTATCAGCGACACCATTGATTCCAGGCGGCTCAAACAATTCCCTGGCGAGATAGAGGGTCTTCACCGTTCTGGCCACAACTTCCGGATCATGCTGAATCACGCCCCTCTCAAGCATTCCCGATTTTGAGAAAAAACCACATTCGATTGGTGCAAACCCCCATGTTTTAATGAGGTCACGATCAAGATATATCGGATTTTTTCCTTCCACTGCATAATTTTGAATGACCGAAGCCGGAACGTCGAGCATCGAAAGGCAGAGTATCTGATCGAATAATCCACTGACCCCGGCAGGTAGATTATGTTCATAGGCCTTGATCAAATCAGAGATATGAAACTTTCTTTCAGGATCTGAAGTCGATTTATCGGTCTCGCCTTCCTGTACCCAGAGGTTAGAAATCAGCAGTTTGAGTGCTCTTTTGTTTTTTCGAACAGCATTTGCAATTCCGGGAACCTGCATGACCGGAATAATTGAACTGTACAAGCTGCCAGGAGCCATAATCAGGACATCGGCTTCAAGAATATGGCGGATTACCCGATCAGAGACATAGGGAATCCCGCAAAAATCAATAGTTACACGATCTACAGCGGAACCCCGCATGGCTGAACTTGATTTAGATTCTCCAGTTACCTGAACACCGTCGGTGTAACGAAAACGAAGTTTTGCAGGAACGACGGTACAGGGCATAGCAGCATCATCTGATGCTCCGAACAGTTGAGCACAGTGCGAGATGGCATTATAAATCACTTCACCGGACCCCGGGTTTAAAACAACCCGTTCATCTTCAAAACAATCCGTCCCCATCGCCCGTCTGATCGCTGACAAAATCAGAAGATTGCCAAGACAATGAGATCTCCCGAACGCTTTGCTACACTGCTCGTCTGTAAATAGGTATTTAATAGATGTTTTGATATAGCTGCTGATCGCGGCAGGAAAGTTCTTCAGGTCTGTGTTGCATTGGCGCAACAAAGCTTTCGGTGATTCCGGTCGGTTATTAAAGCGATAATTGAAAAGATGGGCAAGCTCCTTGGTCAAAACACTTGCTTGGCTTGTATTGAGATCATATTTCTTTCGAAGGTGCACAACCTGAATCGAAGAGAGCAAAACATGGCGAATATCACCTAACCCGAACACGGGAATATCTTTGAGCAACTCACCGGTGGAACCACCATCGTCGGTTACACAAACCACTGCCCGCGTTTGAGGGAAAATATGTTTCAGACCATTAAACGGAGCTTCCGGCCAGCTCGCTTGTCGGCTATCACCTCCGATAATATTTGATAAACCGGTACCGCCACCAAAAATGACTACTTTTGTATCATCGACATTTGCCTCAATCAGATTCTGCCTGAGTTCATTAAACAGCGGAGCAGATTCTCCAGCCAAGGTTTGGGGAGTACCATTCAAAACGAGATCAACGAGTTTTTCACGCATATCCCGATGCGGCAGCAGATCAAAGGCGGAGATACGTCTTTTTTTCAACGTCGCGATCAGTCTTTGATTATTTTCACCAAAAGTCGAATCAATCATAGCTGTCTTTCTTTATTTTCTGTTGCAGTTTAACCCGTTGAGATCAGCTGCTCAACTCTGGCAAGCTCCTCTTGTGTATCCACTTCAACAGAGTCATGCTCTGTTAAAACTACTTTGATTTTATAGCCAAATTCCAGAGCACGTAATTGTTCAAGTTTCTCAAATCGTTCCCACTCGCCTTCAGGCAAGGCCACAAAGGTCAATAGAAATCCCTTTCGATAGGCATAAAATCCCAGATGTTTGTAATAGGTAGGGCAGTCTTCATCTGGGTTTCGCTGGAAAGGGATTGCAGACCGGGAAAAATAAAGTGCATAATTATCCCGATCAAACACAGTTTTAACATGATTTGGATCGGTAATTTCTTCTTTTCTGACAATTTTATAAATAAGCGTTGACATTGGCAGAGCCGGATCTTCAAGTAGCGGCAAGGTAATCTGTCTGATAATCTCTGGTGGAAACAACGGTTGATCACCCTGAATGTTCACAACAATATCATGTTCGGAGACTCCCAGAGCCTCTGCGGCTTCGGCTAGTCTGTCAGTCCCGGACACATGGTCGCTCCGGGTCATCACATATTCACCACCATAGGAGGTTACACAGGCTGCAATCCTGTCATCATCGGTGGCAACGACAACACGGGATAGTATGTCTACATTTTCAGCTCGTTCCACAACATGTTGTATCATCGGTTTGCCATTGATAAGGGCAAGCGGTTTACCCGGAAACCTGTTTGATTTATAGCGGGCCGGTATAATGGCAATTACCTGAACATCTTTATTTTTCATTGCTATAACTTATCCTGTATGTATGCTGATCTGAATTTTGTCATGAATCATCTCACTACATAAATCATTTTTGCATGGATATCAAACCAGACGTCAGGATAAAGCTTGAATCAGACGATCCCGAGAAACGCGCTTATCTTCAAGAACTGGCAGACCATCTGGCTTTACCAAAGCCGTCACTTGATATCGGTGCTGCTGATTTTTATCTTCTGTTACGTAATTCTCGTCTCGAACTGCATAGAGCAAAGGCGGAAGAGGTAAAGCAATCACCGCTTTTTATCGATTTTCTCAGTGGCCCTTCCTATTACCGGTTTATCCAAAACAAAAGAATTGACCAACCGCTCGCCAAAGCGGTTGGCATTAAGCGTGGCTATCGTCCTACTATTCTAGACACCACTGCAGGGTTTGGTGAGGATTCCTTTGTTCTGGCAGCTTTGGGCTGTAGCGTAACAATGCTCGAACGTTCAGGAGTTATCTGGGCACTGCTTAATAATGCAATTTCACGAAGCTTAAACAACCCAAAAACCCATAAGATATTTGCAGAACAGGTGACGTTGCTATACATCGATTCTGCCGATTTTCTGGAAGCATCAGCAAATTCATTCGAGACGATATATTTGGATCCAATGTACCCTCTGCACCGAAGTTCTGCCCTCAACAAGCAGAAAATGCGACTATTAAGGGATCTAGTTGGCTCAGACCCAGACAGTTGCCACCTGTTACCCCTTGCCATCAACAAGGCAGCCAAAAGAACGGTTGTCAAGCGACCGCTAAGAGCAGCTTACCTTGCGGAAAAGCCGCCTTCATTTTCCATCAAAGCAAAAAGCAGCCGTTATGACATATACCTGAGGCCTCATTTGTGATACCGTGTTCCTGCTTTGATTGTAAAAGCCCGGTATAATTGTTCCAGCAGGATTAACCGTGCCATATCATGGGTAAATGTCATCTGGGAAAGAGAAAGCATGGTATCCGCCTTTTCTCTCTGATCTTCTGCAAGCCCTACTGGACCACCTATTATAAAACTAAGCGTTTTGACAGCCCTGTTTTCCAGTTTGGTGATGAACCCAGCCAAACCCTCTGAACTCAGCTGCCGCCCCCGCCCATCCACAACCACCCGGTAGCTGCCTGATTTTATACGTTTTTCCAGCAAACTGCTTTCATAGGATCTGATTTGCAATTCCGCCCCGGATTGTTTTTTAACTTTGATATCAACCAGTTCAATTGCATTAAATTGTGACAGTCGTTTGGCAAAATCTTCTATACCCTGCTGCAGATACGCCTCCTTTGTTTTACCAAGAAACAGTATTTCGATGTTCATCAATCACTCATCTCTATCACTGGTTTTTTCCAGATGTTCGGCAAGCAGTTTTTTAAACTCTTCATACGACAGAGATCTGTTGATTCCGGGACAAGAATTTTTAATAATGATAAAATTATTCTCATCACCCAAAATAGCAGGTACAAGTGGCCACTGGGCGCAACGCCATGGTCTGCCACGATAAACACTGCAGCCGTCCTTGTAGAAAACACAATGGCCGTCAATTGTTTTCATCTGCACAATTGAGCCGCTGACTCGCCAGTATTTCTCTGCTACCTGCTCCCTTGAAAGATTAAGGGCTGATATCATATTTGTCTGATCTTCTTCGTCAAGCGAGACGGTGCTCTCACCGTGACAACAAAATCCACACTGGGTGCAGGTGAAGAATGTCATGTCTTTGTCATTACACATTATTCAAATTTTTTAATTTATTGCGGAAAGAAGGCGCCGATTATAATCGGTTTGGAAGGAAAATGCTGTCTATCTCAGATAGGAATAATAGAAACTTCAATGTTTTAATGTCTTTAGCACAAACTAACTTTCAGGCATAACCGGCCATGTCTCCCAGAGTGGAGATATCGATTCCATAGAGCATCGCCGCCATTCGCCATTTCTCCTCATTGGCAACAGCAAATATAATCGTATCATCGGCAGGTAAACTCAGCCATCCGTCGGCAATAAGTTCAGATTCCAGCTGTCCAGGCCCCCAGCCAGCGTAGCCCAGAAGAAACAAATAATTTTCTGGTCCGGCTCCCCTACTGATATCCTCCAGGATTTTAGTCTCACGTGATAAAGAAAGTGTTGAACTGATTTCCAATTGATGTTCCGCACGATAGCCTGATTGATAAAGGATAAATGCCGATTCCAGCTCTACCGGACCA
The DNA here is from genome assembly GCA_030145365.1 of Desulfofustis sp. Lineage (GTDB taxonomy): Bacteria > Desulfobacterota > Desulfobulbia > Desulfobulbales > Desulfocapsaceae > JABDQA01. Next base: position 12,298 of record JAQYVS010000111.1, read on the forward strand.
CCGATATGGACCGGTGGTAATGTCTGCTCGGGTACCGGCAGATTGGAACTCCGCAGTATCTCCTCAATGGAGAAATATGGGTTCGGTTTATTTACAGCAACTCCCATGGCACCTTCTTCACCATGGGCACAGATAAGAATTACCTGCTCCTCAAATCTCGGATCCGGCATCTGAGGGGTAGAGATAAGAAACGACCCGGTTAGGGTGTCGACTACGGGAGCCATTGGGGTGGGCATGCTTGCTATCCTTTAGACGTGCCTATTATTGAGATTTAATAGTATTGTTATTTATAGAATATCAAAGACAATTTGCTACCGTCAAGGGAATCCGCAGAGCAGCCTCAAGGTACTGGCCCTCTTTTATATATAACCCGTTGTTACGGATAATCAGTTTATTATTTTTTTTGCCGATGACTTTTTTCACCTGATGACCTACTATCTGAAAAACATTGTGTGTTATTCCAACCTTTTTTTATCCTGATGATTATGAACACTCTGCTTAAGGCAATCCTGGCAAACGACCATTACGATCCATTTCAGTTTCTCGGAATCCACGAGGATGCCAAGAACCCGGGAGAACTCATTTTCCGAACACTCCAGCCTCATGCTCGTTCAGTGGCATTGATCACTGGTGATCTGGAACTTGAAATGCCCCAGACTCATCCCCAGGGTCTATTCGAATGCGGAGTAACGCTATCAGAACTGAGTTTTCCCAAATTGGAACCTTATGACTACCAATATAAAGTAGCCTATCACTCGGGTGATATTCATTTGATTAACGACCCGTATAGATTTCCGGTTCTGCTTGATGACACCGATCGATATCTCTTTAACTCCGGCACCAACTATTCGCTTTATAACCTATTTGGAGCACAACTCGGACTCCACCGAAAAATACACGGTACCCTGTTTCGAGTATGGGCACCGAATGCCCGATCCGTATCGGTTATTGGACATTTTAACGGTTGGGACTCGCGGGTTCATCAGATGCGTGTACTCAGCAATTCTGGAGTTTGGGAGCTTTTTATTCCCGGAATTGTGGAAAATGAACTGTATCGTTTCCAGATCAAGACTATGCAAGGACATATTCTTGAAAAATCAGATCCGTATCAGTTTTTCGCTGAAAACAGGCCTCAGACTGCTTCAGTTGTCCGTAATCTGAATCGCTACCAGTGGCAGGACATCGATTGGCAGGAAAAAAAGAACAAAACACCTCCTTATGACCGGCCATTATCCATGTATGAAGTTCATCCTGGTTCATGGCGCAAAGACCCAAATGATCCTGAGCGCTTTCTCACCTTTCGTGAACTGGCCGATCAACTCATCCCGTATGTTAAGGATATGGGATTCACCCATATCGAACTCATGCCGGTAATGGAGCATCCACTTGATGAGTCATGGGGATATCAGGTAACCGGCTCATTCGGCGTTACCAGCAGATACGGTGTTCCGGACGATTTCATGTTTTTTGTCGATTGCTGTCATCAAAACGACATCGGTGTTATTCTTGACTGGGTGCCTGCCCATTTCCCTAAAGATTCCCACGGCCTAGCCAATTTCGACGGATCGGCTCTCTATGAGCATGAAGACCCCCGGAAAGGCTCCCATCCTGAATGGGGAACCCTTATCTACAATTACGGACGTAAAGAGGTCAGTAATTACCTGATAGGCAGTGCCCTGTTCTGGCTTGATAAATATCATATTGATGGCCTGCGGGTCGATGCTGTTGCTTCAATGCTTTACCTTGACTATTCCCGTCAGGACGGAGAGTGGGTTCCCAATTGTTACGGCGGCCGGGAGAATCTGGAAGCAATTGAGTTTATCAAACACATGAATTCTGTCATTTATGAGCGTTTCCCAGCAACGCTGATGATTGCAGAGGAATCAACCAGTTTTTACGGGGTGTCCAAGCCTGCCGATCAGGGTGGGCTCGGGTTTGGATTCAAATGGAATATGGGCTGGATGAATGATATTCTGGGATACTTCGCCAAGGACCCGCTGTATCGAAAATTTCACCATAACGCCCTGACTTTTTCCATGATGTACTCTTTGTCGGAAAACTTTATTTTGCCGCTTTCCCATGATGAGGTCGTCCACGGCAAGAAATCACTGCTCGAAAAAATGGTGGGTGACGAGTGGCAGAAATTTGCCAATCTACGCCTGCTGCTGCTTTATTTTTACCTCCATCCAGGTAAAAAACTTCTGTTCATGGGGGGGGAATTCGGACAGCGTTCCGAGTGGAACTGCAAACAGAGTCTCGATTGGCATCTGGTTGAAACTGAACTTAAACATCATCAGACCCAGGATTTTGTCCGCGACTTAAACGCCTTCTATCGTAATAACCCAGCCCTCTGGCAGCTCGACTTCGATTATCGAGGGTTTAACTGGCTCGATATAAACGATCAAAACAATTCGATCATTTCATTTTCCCGCACTTCAGACGATCCCGACGATCATCTGGTCTGCCTTCTGAACTTCACCCCACAGACCCTGGAAAACTATAAAATCGGCCTACCTACAAATAACGACTATGAGCTTCTGTTTTGCTCAGATGCTGACGAATACGGCGGCAGTGGTAATTGCCGACAGCATCGTTATCATGCAACGAATGAACCATTCGGCCGTGCTCCGTGTCACACACTGATAACGGTTCCACCGCTCGGGGGAATTGTATTAAAACCAATTCTTGGGGTTTAGAGAAACTCATGGCCGATCAAATATCTTCACCCATTGGCGGTGACAAACTGAAAAAAGCAATGAGAAACTTCTCAGAGCTTGTTGATTCGTTTCCGGAAAAGAGCAGACTGGAGCTGCTGCAAGAGGTAGAAGTAAAATACGATTTATCTCCAGCCGAATGCGAATTTTTAAATATAAACTTCTCCAGGCTCACATGAACGCGACTCTCAATAAAGCGGCAGCTTGACGCTGACCGTTGTACCTCTGCCCTGGTGGCTGCTGATCTGTATCTGTCCCTTGTGATCATCTATGATCTTGGCAGACATTGCCAGTCCGAGCCCTGTACCTCCATGTTTGGTGGTGAAATAAGGTTCAAATATTTTGCTGGTTATATCGGGTGCTATGCCGCTGCCGTTATCCGTTATTTCAACGGCAGCCCAGTTTTCTTCCATGCTTGTTGATATGTTCAGCGTTCCGCCGTCAGCCATCGCCTGAATTGAATTGAGACACAAATTCAGCATGACCTGGGTTAGTTTATCTTCATCTCCCATTATCTGACAGGCCCCGCAATAATAGTTTTCTTCAATAACAATGGATCCGGCTTCTGCATCTGAACGTACAAGCATCACAGCTTTGGCAAGTAATTCATCTATTTCTAGATTTCTCACCTCTAATTTCGCCGGGCGGGCATAGTCCAGCAGTTCAGAAATGGAGCGATTTAATCGTTCCACCTCATCCACCAGAAGATCTGCAGTCTGTAAAGACAGTGAATCCTGTTCGATTTTGGATTTGAGCAACAGTGCCAAGCCCTTAATGGAACTCAGCGGATTTCTCAGCTCATGGGCAACCCCGGCTGCCATCCGACCGACCACGGCATCCCGCTCCGCCCGCTGAAGCTGATCTTCCAATTCCCTTAACTGACTTAAATCCTGAACCAGCAGCATAATGCCCTGATTAACCCGTGCCTTGTCTTCTATAGCCAGTTTTGTTACATGCAGAGATTTGGCATCACCCGATTCAGCTGGTAACCGTATTTCCCAATGATAGGTCTTCTCATCGTTGCCATTATTGAGAAGGCTGACAATTTGTTTATCCAGTACATCATCGAGTCGTTTCCCCACGCTTTTAAGCTGATCCAGATTCAGCATTTGAATGGCACTGCGGTTGCAAGTCCTGATTTCTCCATTTGGAGCTGTGGCAATGAGCCCCACAGGCAGAGACGAAACAAGGGTATCGGTGAAGGTACTCATTGTTTTCAGCCGTAATTGTGAGCCTTTAAAGGTTTGCACTAAAATAAGCGATAATAATCCGCCAATTCCTACAAGCAGCAGGACCACAGAGAGAATCACGATTTGCAGCAATTGTTTCCTGACTGCGCTGTTGTACTCATCCAGGCTCAATTCCACCACCAGCAGATACGGATTGGCACTGAACTCCGGCATCATATTCATATGATCCGGGGAAAGACGAGGATCTTTCATTCTGCCAATGCGGCCTCGCAACTGAGTTGGCAACAAATCCTTGAACCCAGCGTTATGGTAGATTACTGACATCCGATAAAACGCTTCACTTCCCTCCGTAGGCTGTATAATTCCAGCAACGTCCCTGGAGTCTTCTTTTGTCAAATTTTCCAGAATATCTTCCGTGTTGATATCTGCTTTTTCTCCCACATAAGATACATTCGAGTGAGCACGAACGAGCCCTTGTTTATCGACCAGGTAGAGCGCTAAAAGACCGGGATATTCGGAACTGTTCTCAATAACCTGAGTGATCGATTGAATCACGTTCTCCTCGGAAATTTCCCCACGCATAAATCCCCTTCGCTGGGCGCCCCGTGAACTCGCTGAAACCAAACCGAGAATTGCTGTGGCTTCCCGTTTTAATGAAGCTCCCATCAACTTTTTTTCACGTTGATAATTATTGAGCGCAAAAACCGCAATGATCAAGGCCAGTAATCCACAGGCCGCTGCAAAAATCAGTGGTGAGGCATAGAAGATCGTACCGGTTTTCGACTTGATTTCAGAACTCATCAGGACTCAGAATTTTCTCAAGAATTACTTTGGAAATCAGATAGGTCGGAACTACTCCATCGACGCCCATGGGACCGGAAGCCAAGGTCTGGCCGCTTATTAATGGATTATCCGAAGCATAATAGGCATAGCGAATCTTCATGCTCTTCGGTATATGGCCCTGAATAATAGCCGCACTTATTGCCCGCTGGTAGTGTCCACCTTCCATCTCCAAACCGATTGCTTTCCATGAAGATTCATGAAAGCGCTCCAATACATCTCGGTTCTGCAGGGAGGTTCCCAGGACGGTTACCATGGGTCCACTGTAAACAGTCACCCGATCGTTAAAATCAGCTTCAGAAAGATCATTGTTGACGATGTAATTATGGGGTGTTCCTTCCATAACATGAGCCGTTGCCAGCATGATATCACCCTTCTTACCAGGCAGGATACCTGCTTTTCCCATCACCGAAATTGATTCGATCTGCAAAGATACGTCTCGTGCTGCTATTCTTGTCGGACTCAACAACTCATCCATCACTTCAAAAGCCTGGGTGCCAAATGCATAGTCGATGACGATAATTACCGGTTCTTTGCCTTTGATCTGCTTCAACTCAATATCAATACTTTCATGAATACAGGCTTGATCGATATTTCTGGCATCTATTATCTGGACGTCGATATTCGATCCAGATTGGTCATGATGAAGGTAAAAACCATAGTTTTCCGCATACGCTGCCACATCTATTTCTTCATCTCTGATCAAATGAATCATTTCATAAATATCATCGGGTACTTCCTTGTCTATCTCCTGTAGAGCACCTCGCCCAAAAAGAAGGCTTTTAACCGAGTGCAGATTCGCACTGATAATGTGGACTGGCCTTTGAAGCAGATCCAGATCCTTCAATTTTCTTGTGATCGACTCAGCCCAGAGTGTTGCATATCGATGATGACCCAGAATTTCCTGAAGCGATGGTGTAAAGGAAATGGTCAAACGCTCATCCGGGTCCTGTTTTTCATTAATAATCCGCTGGCCGAGGGAATGGACGATCTTGAAGAGCCCGCTATTATGGTTGTTCTCCTTGTTTTGCTGCAGGTATTCGTAACTTTCTTTGGTTTCCTTATAGGTTCTTCCCAAGATAATTGATAAATTCCACAGTGCCTTATCCAAAGCTGGTCCTTCCGGTTCCAGACCGGATTGGATCATTTGAGTCAATTCCTGCCAGTGCTGATACAATTCCCCGTCCGGTAGACAAGCCTGCAGATAGATCTTCTGGGCTTCAATGTTAATAAATGTCAAATGGGTGATTAGATCATAGATCTCGGTTGTTCCGCGGGTAACTACGAAACAGATCTCTTGCTCGGAGACAACATAAGAAAGTCTTCTCCGCTTTAACGGTGTGATTTGTTCAAAAGAGGTGTTGTCCAAATCTTCCTGGGCGGTCAGAACGATTCGATTGCACTGTTCAATTCCACGAGGCAGTCGATCGATGACGTACTCCAGTCCTTTAAGTTCGATAATGCGAAGATCGACCATGGAACCGTATATCTCAGGACTGAATTGCCGCAATGCATTCTCCAGTTTCATTCCCGTAGTACCCGATGGTTTAAAGGATCCCCGGAGAATCAAAGCATCGGCAAGTGTTTTAAAAGTCGCTATGGCGGTCCGGCCTTTTTGGGATTTTGACAGTTCTTCCATCATTAATTCCTTATTTGAGCCAGGGTTTGCAAAAGAGATGTACTGATATTTTTTTCCTGGCAAATGTATTGAACATACTGAGTTATATCATACTTTTCTTCTTTTAACCTTTCAGTTCAGCCAAACCGGCCACGGATGCGATTCAATTTTGATACTGGTCACTAATAAATCGAAAACTGGAAATAGTTTTTAAGTTGGAGAAATTCAATGACTTATACAACCAAATAATCAACTACTTGATGAAACAAACTTTAACTTTTTTTACGAGCACGATGTTAGCCAGTAGTTCTGCTTGAAGAGACCGCCTGAATAATCAAACCGATGACGATAAAAATAAGCCCAATTACCGAAGATACCAGAATCTTCTCGCCGACCAGAAAATGTATGAGGATAAGTGAGAGAAAAGGAGATATAAAAATAAGATTAGCTATCCGTGCAGTTGATGTTGTCAACTTCATTGCCATCAGCCAGGTGATATAGGCGATTCCCATCTCAAAACAACCGATATAAGCCGCTCCCAACAACCCTGGTAGTTCAATGGATCTGAAGCCTTCAAAGATAGCCAGATAAGCCCCAATAAACGGGAGAGAACAGAGAAAGTTTAAAAAGAGACCGGCCACCGGGTCCCTTTTGTCCCTGGTATTGATAATCCAATACAGGGCCCAGATTATCGTGGAACCCAGAGCCAGTACAACTCCAAATGGATTTTCAAAATTAAGTGCCAGCAACTCACCTTTGGTGGAAATAATTAATACGCCTATATAACTGACAACAACCGCCAAGATCTCAAATAATTTAAGTCTGTGTCCCAAAAGCGGCACTGAAAGCAGAGAAAGTGTTATTGCCCAGGTATAGTTCAACGGCTGTGCATGTTGAGCGGGGAGCAGATCGTAGGCCTTTATCAGTATCAAGTAATAAAGAAATGGATTAAGCAGCCCAAAAATTAACGAACTCTTCCATACAGAAAGATCTGTCGTAATAACAAGATGCACTTTTCTTAGAACAACAAGTGCAAAAAAGAGGACGCCGCAGGAAAAACAGGCGGCATAAAAGAGGAGTTCAACCGGACTGACCCAGCGCAGTGTGATCTTAAAAGCACTGGCTACTGTAGACCAGAGGAGCACCGAGGTCAGGGCATAGAGATAGGCTTTTTTCTGTTTTTCCATTGACACTAGGTGGTAATTTATCTCAGCGATCTCTGAGGCATCGGTACTCCAAGAAGCACGAGGCCGGAAAGGATCATAGCAAGACCAATCCAACCCGTAACATCGAGGGTTTCATGCAATACAATGATGCCAAGTATTGTCGCGGTAAACGGCTCAGCGAGTGAAAGTGTGACCACGGTAGAAACAGGAATCTTTTCCAGGCCTCTACAAAACAGATAATATGACAATGAGGTTGCCAACAAGCCGAGATGAATAACCATGATCATGCCCTGTACCGTCCATACCCAGGTGAGATCGGCGGTAAAGAGAACCGGGAGTAAAAACAACGCACCAATACAAAAAACTAGCGCTGCAACAGATTCCGGAGCTCTGCCGATGAGAAGTTTTTTCATTAAAAAACTGTAGAGCGCATAGGAAAGACCTGCCCCAGCGGCAAGTAAAATTCCCACAGGCTCAATTTGTATTGAGCCGGAAAATCCGAGGAGTATCAGACAGCCACTGACTGCAAGCAATGTCGAAATAAGCCAGCTAATTGGAGGGGGTTTTCTAAACCATACAGTATCAATTAATCCAGCAAAAACTGGGGCTGAGCCAATTGCCACCATGGTACCAACTGCCACACCTGTTAACGACACACCCCAGAAAAAAAAGATCTGGTAGGAAGCGACGAAGAACCCTGCGGGAAGTGCCGACATAAAACCAATCTGACGAAACATGTTTGGATTTTTCGACAGCGCATACAATGCCAACCCCAAACCTCCGACCAGTAAACGCAGAGCGCCAATGGATTGCGGCGTACCTGCAGCGGGGGCTAAAGCCTGAGAGGTACCAGTGGTACCCCATAAGACCGCAGCGAGTAAAATAAATAATTGGCCGCTATAGCTGAAATTATTTTTTATCCCCATAGAATGCACAAATGGTATTAGTTTGTATATTGTGGACAAAGAACACTAGATAAAGGCTTCATAACTTGCAACTAAAATAAGTTCATGATTCCGTCAAGTATAG
>JAQYVS010000136.1 GCA_030145365.1 Desulfofustis sp.
TCCAGTAACCACTTATGCTCATTTCGATAGTACCTTGTGGTCGGAAGCCAACGGTCATCGGGAAGATGGGGAATCATCCAGATATAGTACATAGCATAACCAGGAGCAGCACCCTGTGAATGTGTTCTATCTGGTCCAATAAGAGTGGTATCACCATTTTTTACCACATGAGCCTCATCATCAAGTACAGAAATGCCAAATCCTTGGGGTGGAAAAAAACGGTAATGATATATCTCGGGTTGTGGGTGGTCATGAGGTGGATAGCTGGACCATTTGCCGGGATGGTTAATTACCTCTCCGAGAACCATGTTGGACAAAGGATTTATCTCTCCATCAAATACTGTTCTGACAGATCTTATGGAAGTCTCATTTAAGGTTCCAGCGCCAAAAATATCGGTCCGGATATCTTCAGGCGTATATAACTTGGCTTCAAATATATTTTTATTATCCACCTGCTCTACACAAATCTCACAATCAGAATCCGTTTTAACGTTTACTTCCGTGTTCTTCGACACATGGAGTACAAATGGCGCTTCATCAAAACAAGAATCTCGTGTGACTGTTTCAGAGCTTCCCTCCCATAAAAAGGTAGCTGAGCCAGCAATCAGCAAGAATGCCCTTTCGCGTCCGATTGTGAACGTTTTCATTTCTCCTGATTTAAGCTTTAATATTCCGAAATCAAGCAACATTTCAGGGTATTGACGATGTTGCTGAGTTATTGACGTAAATCCGTACTCAAAGGGTTTGTTCTGCCTTACTATCATAAGGTCTCCTATAAATAGCTTATTAACCGATATGTGATCTGTTCCACCTCGTCGTTCCCCTATATGCTCAGGGGCGTTGCCGCGGGAGAAAAAAGCTCAGAATTACTGCAGTCAAGGTTGCGGCGGTACACATACCAAAGGCTATGCGAAAAGTACCGGAAACATCAGCCAGAAATCCGGCCAAAGCTGGACCTGCAATTTGGCCCATTCCGAAAAAAAGGGTGATGAACCCAAATGCCCTGGCTGCTCTAGCCGGTCCCAAGTAATCTCCTACTGCAGCAGCCATAATAGTAGGCACACTCCAAACGGCAATGCCGTAAAGAGCAATGGATGCATAAAGCCATGCCGCAGGGAGGTGTATTCCTACTAATCCATATGCCAGCGTGAATAAAGTGAAGACTACCAGCATACCTGTACGGCGACCCAAACGATCAGAAAGCCAGCCGAACAAAGGACCGGAAAAGATACTTAAAGCACCCACCACCGCCCAAAAATTTCCAGCCACCTGTTCGGAAAACCCATAATCGTTCACCAGAGTAGTGACAATAAAAGTTGCGTAAACAACATAGGTTCCTCCGAAAAGTGCATAAATCAAGCCCAAGTGGACCATGACCCGTTTGGTTTTTCCTGGATGAGCATCATCGGCATCGGATCCAACAATCAAGGATGCTTCCTGGTTGCCTATGGGAGTCGTTTCTTTATCCCGGGGATCGTTGCGTAGGAGTCCTCCTGCCATCACGGCTACCCCGATCACAACCAGCCCCATAGTGAGCCAGCCATGGCGCCATCCCTCTAGACCTGACTGCGTGTTAATCCAGGGCACATAAAGACCTGCACAAAGAATGGCAATTCCATTGCCGGAGAGCATGATCCCGGCTGCCCGCCCCCGTGCATCCTGGAGGAACCAATGTGATACCAAGCCCATAAGGGGCACGTTGCTCAGGCCACTGCCAATTCCAGTTGCTACATAGAGAAAAAGAATCTGTACATAATGCTCAGCGAAGCCTACCAGCATCATGGTGACTCCCACGAGCATTAGCCCCAGAGTAATGGTTAGGCGTGCACCGAGGTGTCTGGCTACAGAGCTGGCTATTGCCACGGCAAACATATAACCTATAAAATTACCGGTACCAATTAACCCCATGCGGGTATAACTTAAATCCAGAGACACACTCATGGCTGGCAGTAACATTCCCAGCGAAAATCGGCCTAACCCGAGGCATGCAAAAATCACTGCTGTCCCGGTAAAGGCAATGACCCATCCGTAATGTACGCTTGTTAATCGATGGCTCGTGGCGATTGACATCAAGTTTCCTGGAGGCAGAAGTGACAGGTGCCACAAAAGTGAATATTCATCCAGATTTTTCCACTTCGGCATTAGCAGATGATTAACTTAGTCCTACTGATTTATCAAAGCTTTTAGACTAGTATTGAATAAAATAAAGGTCCAGGTCTCCTATGGGCTCTTAAGAGATGTTTCTTGGAAATAAATATGCTCTGTAAAAAGCGAACCCTGAGCTTATGTCTGAACACCTGTATTCATGTACTGTCTAACGAGATGTTCACCCAGATCAAGATATAACGATAGCTTTGCAGACTGCAATTGACATATATGGATATGAACGATGATATTCTAGAGCTTTCAAAGATAGGTAAACATCCGCTTCATATACACTCGTCTGCCGGAGTTTTGATGGACTTGATTCGATCTTTAATTCTTCTATCCAACCTTCTGCCTGAGGACCGTTTGCCCCAATGATCCGATATCCGATCCTTGATGTCTGCGCCCGAATAGAAGGACATGAGCTACATCACAAGATACTGCGGGAGAATTGCCGAGATTTTGATGGCTGGCAAGGTCTGCTGACGCAATCCGAGTTGGAAGGGATGACGCCTCTTCTGAAAAAGCATCTGGAAGAGTCTGAAAGTATCTACCCCGCTTCTGTTCGTAGAAGCCTGCATGTCTTAGCCAAGCATCACCAGCATCAATCAAATGTTCGCTCAACAGTTCTTTTGGAGATATTGAACATATTTCAGCGTGAACACCTAACACCAGTCCTGATCAAAGGTGCTGCCCTGGCTCATACAACCTATCCTGACTCTGCTCTTCGGCCCATGAGGGATATGGATATACTGCTGTCCAAGAATGAAGTCGATGGTGCTCAAGAGTTATTGAGAAATGTTGGATTTACTCAATCGAAGTCACCAATTCCTGCAGATCACTACCACCTTCCATCACTGCTTAAAACAGTTGCCGACGTCACAGTGTGCATTGAACTTCACCGAGGCCTTTACCCTCAGTGTCCACCATATTACCCCAAATTGGAGTTTAACAGGTTGCTGGCCACAGCCCGAAAGTTTGAGATCGCCGATACCGAAGTTTTGACCCTTGATAATGAGGAAACACTTAACTATCTCTACCAGCATGCGTTCCGATCCCCACTTACCTACGAATCGTATAAGTTGATCAACGCAGCTGATATAATCAGCTTTACAGAGAGGTATTATAAAATACTTGACTGGGCCAGAATTGAGAGTGATTTTCCATTTCTTTATAAAGCGTTGCCTTTAATGCATCATATTTCACCATGGGATTTCAGTAAAATTCCGATTGGCTTTGTGTCATTAAAAAATAGAAACAAGAAACTATCGACAGCCCCTTATGCTGGCTGGCCCCATAAGAGACTCAAGGAATTGAAGGCCAGTGGAAAGACAAAAAGCGAAATCCTGTTCAATACCTTCTGGCCACCATCTTGGTGGGTTCAAGTTTATTATGGTGCAAACTCAAGAATCAAAAAACTCTGGTGTCTTTTAACCAGACACCCTCAAAATATTCTCTGGTGGGTGAAATTATATTCTTCTCTGAGAAAATGAAACCTGTTTATACTATTCCACGCAAAAGATTATTTCTGCCAATCTCAGCTGCACTTTATAAACAGTAGATTAACATTCGTCCTATCTACCTTTCGTTATCCGATATAAAAGGTGCAAACATGAACAGTGTGTTGGTTTTATATTAGAGCTGTGAATGAGCGAAAGGAGGTTTACTATGCATCGTCAACAATTTTGTTGGTGAAGGCTACATTTTCATTTTTCTCCATCCTTCTTCACTAAAGCGTTTTTCACGCCCTATTCCCCACTCTTTCATTGCATTGATATAGGCAAGGATATCTGTTTTAGCGAGTTGTTGAATTTTCTCCCGTTCCCTATTTCTTGTTTCGGTTTCATCCGGGGTTATACCCACCCACGTTACATAACCACTGTCAAATACCCAATCTGCAGTGATCGAGTCTGCATCCATTCCAAAGGTTGAGGAATATGATCCGATAACATCCATATTCAATTCAAGTACCCATCCGTTGTCCATAACTCTATCTTGCTGCTCATCATCATACCCCTTACTACAATTCGGGCAGAACAATTGCTTAACTGAGCTTTCGTTCAACAGCATTTTCCCAAAAAAGATTTCTCCTTTTTTATCTCCACACTGGCATTCAAGAATATAACTTTCGCACATAGCTCATGATCCCCCACTCAAATGTTGGATAATAGATAAATAATTTCGACAACTTATATCCAAATAATCATTATTTCCTCAATCGGTTTTCGAGATTGCTCAGATAGGATAGATATTTTTCTGGCTCAACACCAATTTCTCTGTCTTCACTATCAAATTTCTGTGCTAGTTCAACCACCTGCTTACCCGTGAGCTTTTTATCCAACCAAGGAAATAAAATTTCATCTTCTTTTCTAATATGTTGAGCCAGTAACTGTCCGTAGTCAGTTAGATGCTGGCTCAAGGCCGCTACATCCTTTTTCTCAATGGCTGCAAGCATCTCTTTTACATGGTTGCGTGCGATTCGGTGGTCTTCATAGATGACTTGAAAGATTTTTTCGGAATCGTCAAAATAGCTGAACAGAATGTCTTCTTCCTTGGCATGATGAAGCCTATCTGCGTATGATTTGATGAGATCAATACCATCCTCTATTATTCCCACCCCTTCGTCTGTTGTTAGATCGATACGTTCAACCACTGCGGGAATGAGAGCGAGCCAACGCTTAATTACCACATGTTCGTTAACCAAACGTTGCATTGGCGCTGAAAACACATGAGGTTCTCTATCAGTCTGGGCTGTCTCAGCAGAATAGTCGGTCTTAATCGCCCTTTCTGGATAAATGGTGGCCTCAATACGCGACATGAGTTCCTGCTCCTTCTCCGGAGCCATTTTGTGGATATCAAGAATGTCTTTTAATAAACAAATTCCAACGGTGCAGGGGCCGCATCCTATCCCATATTCTTCTAGAATATCGGCAACCTGTGGGAAGTCGGCAATGATGTCCTTAATACCTTTATTTTTATATGATTCCATTGTGAGCATCCTCTCATCTTCATTACGTATAAAAAACCCAACCGGATAGTCTTGAAAATACGCTTTCTCGATTGTATTACTCGTACAGACACGCTTGGATTATTTCTTTAATGATATAGCAAGAATTGGGCAACCACCTTGACCTAGGTCAAATGATGAAACTAATTGGGAAGTAAATGGTTGCTTTGAGACTCAGCACAGGGAAGGCTAAGGGTTCATTCTCTCGGCACAATACGCACACTGCGACACCAGAAAAAATCATCTTCTTGCAGGATCTCCTCTCTTACGCTTCAGCGACATCCACTTGTCAGAATTATCAGGGTTGCTCGTATCCTACTACACTCACATAAATCTCTAAAATACACTTTTATATTAAACTGTTAACTACTTGCCCAACTATCATTCTGACAGAAAAACAGCGCCAGCATACCTACAATATTGTAAATTTTGGTAATAAATAATTGTCCTTCTCACACAATCTTTATTGAAAAACGAATGTAACATTGTTAAAAATCTGCTCTAAACCTAACAACACCACAAAGACAAACGTAAACTCTAGAACATTTTGTGGATCAGGCACAATTAAATATTATGAATGAGCATGTAATTGTAATTAAATCTGTCTTGGAAGGACTCTGGAGCGGTATCATCGTATCGGGAGTGATGACTATCTGCGCTGTACTTATTAAAAGTGCAACCACACTTTTCCTTGCGTAGCAAATCTTTATTCCCTCTAACTTCCACGTGACATTTCTCAGATCCCAGGAACAAAGTCTATAAAAACGCTTAGGTTTCGAATCCTCCCATCATTTAGTCAGCTAAGCTCCCCGTCTTGCCCATCAATCACTGTATCTCCCGGGCGTTTGATTTAAGAATCATGAATGATTTGCTGCCTTGCCAGTCAACATTTTGCATTTGGTGTCAACATATTGTTTATTGTATGACTGTTTAATCAACCAGGCAGAACAAACACAGACGAGGCATTTTATCAGATCCTGATTCTAAGTGGAGAAACACGTATGAGTTATTCCATCACCCCGCTTTTAACCGGAGTCAGAAATCCCGACCAGGGTATTATGACTTACCAGCAAGGCTATGGAACCGCTATCTGGCTGCCCATTTGGGCTTTTCTGGTTCGAGGAGCAGAAAACAATATATTGGTCGACACCGGACTCGACGAAAATGAGCTGATTACCCCGTCAGGTTTTCTTGAAGAAACCGGCATGGAACCAAAGAGCATCATCGAGTGCCTGGCAGAACAATCTCTGAATCCAGAAGACATTGACATTGTCATCAATACCCATCTGCACGATGACCATTGCGGCAACAATGCGCTTTTCACTCGGGCCACCTTTTACGCCCATAAGGATGAAGTAGCCTTTTGCAGGAATCCGCACCCACTGGATCATAGGTACGACGACTATTTTATTGAGCAGATCAGTTTCACAGAGATCGACAAAGATCTAGAGATATTACCCGGCCTTTCAGTGGTCTATATGCCGGGTCATACCGTTGGCACGCTGAGCGTGGAGGTTGAAACAGTCCAGGGAATTGCTGTTATTACCGGATTTTGCTGCAATAGTAAGAACTTTCCGGCAAATGGACCAGCCGTCTGTCCCGGCGTTCATGTTGATGCCCTGAAAGCCTGGGATTCCATACAGAAGGTCAAGAACTCCGGTCACACGATTCTCCCCATGCACGAGCTGAGCTTACGGCCAATCCCCGCCTGAGCAAACGCTGACGTTACAATATTATATCAAGTCTTCAACTCGAATAAGTTGGTAGGAATCTGCTGGTTTGAAATGTCGAGAGCTGAAGTATCCACTTTGTCGGTCATTACCCGAACAGCTTCATGGTAGGCAATTTCAGGCAGATTGTTTGTTTCACTTAAATGAGCAAGAACCACCCGCTGCAATTTTTCGTGGATGATTTCGTTTAGCAGGTTGGCACCGTCTCCGTTTGACAGATGCCCCTGGTTTGAGTTCACCCGCTGCTTTAATGAAGGCGGATAGGGACCGTTTTTCAACATTTCCGGATCGTGATTGAACTCAAGAACCAGACCGTCGCAACCGCTGAGACGGCGACTGATCAAACGCGTACCGATTCCTGTATCAGTGCAGACGCCAAGACTTCTGGTACCATTGGAAACAACAAAACCAACCGGATCCGCAGTATCGTGGGAAATCGCAAATGAACGGACAACGATATCCTGAAAATCAGTTTGGTCACCAGTCTGAAATTCACATCGTTTAAAAAGTTTGCCAAGCGTTTGTTTGCCACCGTGAAATGTTCCTTTATTGGCAAAAACCGGAATTTTACAACGTCTGGACATCACCCCAACCCCACTGATATGATCGCGGTGTTCATGGGTAACGAAAATGGCTTTTAGACAGGAGATGTCTCTATCGATCTGAGCCAGCCGTGATGCTATTTCTTTGCCTGAAAAACCGCCATCAATCAATATTGCAGTGGTTCCACATTCAACAAAGACGCAATTTCCCTTGCTGCCACTTCCCAGAACGGAAAAACGCATCATTGCACCCCGGTATGCCCGAATCCGCCGCTTCCCCGATCGGTCGTATCAAGTTCTGCAACAACCCTGAGCTCTGCTTTCACAACAGGCGCAACAACCAGTTGGGCAATGCGGTCACCTCTTCTGATGGTTACCGGGTCATGTCCGAGGTTTATAAGTGAAACTTTAACCTCGCCACGATAATCAGAATCAATCGTTCCTGGGGTGTTGGGAAGTGAGATCCCATGTTTTACCGCCAGCCCACTGCGCGGCCGTACCTGAATCTCGTAACCTTCGGGAATAGCCACGGCAAAACCTGTTGGTATCAAACTGCGGGCACCTGGATCGAGGGTACATTCCTGCTCTATAGCTGCACAAATATCCATTCCGGATGATCCCGGCGTTTCGTAAGACGGCAAGGCAAGATCAGCTGTTGCTTCAGGATCAAGCCACCTAAATGCTATGGTAAGAGTCATCGCAGAAATCCTTAAACAAAAAAAGCCGACTGTTTTACCAGCCGGCTTTATACTCAGTTACTCATGATCTAGTCTTTCAGAAGTGCTTTTCGACTTAAGCGGATACGTCCACGGCCATCGATTTCCAGCACTTTTACTTCCAGTTCATCACCTTCGTTGACGATATCTGTCACCTTGTTGACCCGGCTTGTATCAAGTTCGGAAATATGAACAAGACCGTCGGTTCCCGGTAAAATTTCGACAAAGGCACCAAAGTCCTTAATGGTTTTGACAACTCCTTTGTAAGTAGCGCCAACTTCAGGTTGTGCGGTGATAGTCTTGATTCGGTCCATCAACTCGTCAAAGCCGGCACCGTTCGAGGTAAAGATTTTGACCTGACCGCTGTCATCCACTTCAATCTTGGCATCATATTCAGCCGACAATTCTTTGATAATTTTGCCGCCGGGGCCAATGATATCCCTGATCTTATCGGGGCTGATCTGGTGAGTATGGTACTTAGGCGCGTAGTCGGAAATCTCGGTACGAACCGTGGCTATACCTTTTTCCATCTCGCCGAGGATATGGAGCCGACCCGCTTTTGCCTGTTGAAGCGCTTTACCCATGATATCCCGATCGACACCATCAATCTTGATATCCATTTGCAGAGAGGTGATACCCTCAGCGGTACCGACAACCTTAAAATCCATATCGCCCAGGTGATCTTCATCCCCGAGAATGTCGGAGAGGATTACCACGTTGTCATCCTCTTTGATCAAGCCCATGGCAATACCTGATACCGGGGCAGAAATCGGCACGCCGGCATCCATTAACGCCATACTGGCTCCACACACGGTTGCCATCGAAGATGAGCCATTCGATTCCAAAACTTCTGATACCACCCTGATCGAATAGGGAAAGGTATCAACATCGGGCAGAACGCCTTCAACACCACGCCTGGCAAGGTTCCCGTGGCCGATATCTCTTCTGGAGGGTCCGCTTAACCTGCGGACTTCACCGACACAGAACGGCGGGAAATTATAGTGCAGCATAAAGCGCATGTGCTCTTCACCGCCAAGGGTTTCAATACGTTGCCGATCCCGCTCACTTCCCAGTGTTGCGGTGACCAGACTCTGGGTCTCGCCACGGGTGAACAGGGCAGAGCCATGGGTTCTAGGAAGATATTTGGCCTCGCAGCTTATCGGACGAATTTGATCGAAACTCCTCCCGTCAATGCGTTTTGATTCCTTGACGATTTTTCCACGCATCAAAGTTTTTCGATATTTGGAAAGAAGCTCTCCAACGTCTTTTCTCCGTTCGCCTTCCGGATCAAGCTCGGTATTGACCTTATTCTTGAGTTCGTCATATTTCTTACCACGTTCAAGTTTGTCCACAGTGGAGACAACGACATCCATCTCCGGTCCTGCGCAGTCAACAACCTTGTTGTACAGTTCTTCATCAAATTGTGGAGGCTCAACGACTCGTTTTTCTTTACCACAGGCTGCCTGAAGTTCTTTCTGAACTGCAATAAGCGGCTGCAGGTTTTCAAAGGCATAAAAAATCGCCTCGAGCACAACGTCTTCGCTCAGGGCATCGGTTTTGCCTTCAACCATAACCACAGCTTTTTCAGTACAGGCAACCACCAGGTCCAGGGCAGATTCCTCCAGCTCTGGAATTGTTGGGTTCATCACATAATTGCCATCAATATACCCTACCCGGCCACCTGCCACCGGACCGGCAAACGGAATATCGGATAGAGTCAGAGCACAGCTTGCTCCGATCAGAGCCAGCATGTCCGGAGCGTTCTCCTGATCAGCCGAATAGACCGAGGCGATTACCTGGGTCTCAGCACTATAGCCGTCGGCAAAAAGCGGGCGCATCGGTCGATCGATAATCCTACAGGTCAGAACCTCGCTCTCGCTTGGCCTGCCGATTTCCCGCCTGAAATAGTTTCCAGGGATTCTGCCGACTGAAGCCAGTTTCTCCTGATATTCAATGGTTAACGGAAGAAAGCCCAGCTCCGGCTTATTGACTTTGTCGCCAACCGCCGTAACCAGTACAAGCGTATCTCCGCTTCTAACGAGGACCGATCCTGATGCTTGTTTGGCTAGCTTGCCTGTTTCGATGGAAATTGAATGTGCACCGATCTTAACCTCAACTTTTTTACTCATAATTTCTCCAAATGCGGGCCGCACTTACGGCTCCGCTCATGTACGACCGGATTATCCACCAGTCGATTTTAACTACAAAAATTAGATAGCATACTCTAATCACTTAACCATTCCGCCCTATTGCAGAACAGCTTTAGACCCAATGAACCTTGTCCAAAGAGTCTTATTACTTTATCACTACCGACATCACAGGAAAGAAGAGCACTTCCGGACGGCGTTCAGCCTCATTGTTTGACGGCTTTACCGTCCGGAATAAGAGTTTGTCTGGGGAACACAAAAGAAATGCGGTCCATTGCAACGGGACCAATCCTGAACAGTGATAGACATGAATGTCTGTCAGGCAGGCCTACTTACGTATACCCAGTTCTTTGATCAGGTCTCTGTATTTGTTGATGTCTTTTTTCCTGAGATAATCGAGTAGACTCCTACGCTGTCCAACCAGTTTCAGCAATCCCTGACGAGAGTGATGATCCTTTTGGTGGACTTTAAAATGCTCTGTCAGATACTCGATTCTGTCGGTTAAAAGTGCAATCTGGACTTCAGATGAACCGGTATCAGACTCATGGACTTTGAATTTTTCAATTATCTCATTTTTTTTAACCACTGATTGTGCCACCACAAACCTCCATATCTTTCAAAACACTCTTTTTCTTTTTACTATAATGCACTCAATGCACACCAGGCAATGAGTTATATTATCCCTATCGACAATATCACGCGCCGATGTATCAACTCGAACAGGGTATACTATCCATTCCTTTAGAAGATTGCAATAGTTTCTGCACATCACCCACTGCTAAGATGTTGTTTCGTATCAAATCTGCTTTGTTATCATCGTAGAAGTCGGTTCCGGAAACACTGTGCTCAACTGAGAAAAACCCGCTTTTAGTTCTGCGAAGCGATGTAAGATAGGCTCCACAGCCAAGCGTTGCGCCAATGTCAGCTGCAAGACTCCTGATATAGGTCCCCTTGCTGCACCTGACTAACAGGTCGATCGACGGTTTTTCGTCAGTGATCGATATTCTCCGGTCGAGCCAGTCAAGTTGATGAATTGTGATTTTCCGCGGTTCTTTCTCTATTGTTATACCTTTACGGGCATAATGGTAGAGCGGCTTTCCTTTATGCTTAAGCGCCGAATACTGCGGCGGTGTCTGCAATATCTCCCCTCGAAAACCGGTCAGAGCAGATTCGACTTCTGTTTCGTCTATACCTGCCGGCGAATCGCCATAACTCACTTCACCTTCCGGGTCCAGTGTTGTTGACACCTGCCCCAGTCTCATTGTGGCCAGATATTCTTTTTCACCGCCCATAAATCCTTCAATCAGTCTGGTCGCGGGACGTCCGATGCAGATAACCAACAGGCCGGTGGCAAAAGGATCCAAGGTTCCCGCATGACCTACCTTCTTAATGCCAAATACCCGGCGAACGGCCCTTACCATGTCAAAAGAGGTTTTTCCAGCCGGTTTGTCAACTAACAAAACACCAGCATCATATTCCGACGTCATGTTGTAGTAGGATAAGAGCAGGGCTTGCTACACGTGTGTATCAAGACCGTTTCTCAAGGCAGGTTGAAGTTTCTTACGGACCGAATCGATTGTTTCACTGGGAAAACGACAGCCGGCGGCATTGCGGTGTCCACCGCCTCCGAATTTTTTAGCAATCTGAGCCACATTACATTCACCTTTAGCTCGAAGACTCACTGACACAACGTCATTCTTGGTCTCTTTCAGAAAAGCCGCCACTTTCACCGATCGAATAGATCGGGCATACTCTATAAATCCTTCAACATCCTGAGCTACGGCGCCGCTCCGATGAAACATCTCCCTGGTTACATGAATAAAGGCAAGGTGATCATCCTCACATACATCCAGGGTTCCTAAGACCAACTCCATTAATCTCAGCCGTTGCGCACTATAATTATCATAAATAAAACCAGACACATAATCCGGCTTAATTCCGCTTTCAACAAGTCTGGCCATGATCTCAAAAGTTCTCGCCCCGGTACATTCATAACGAAACGAACCGGTATCGGTGGCAATGGCCACATAGATTGCAAAAGCTCCATTAAAGCTGGGAGTTTCACCGAGGGCAGTACATATTTCATACACCATTTCACCGGTCGAACTGCGTTTCGGATCAACCCAGCGATAATCTCCAAAATTGCTGTGGGAAAGGTGATGATCGATCACCAGAAACGGATGGATGGTCAGCATTTGATTTTTCCGCCTGCCAATCCGTTCAGCCTCACCGCAATCAAGGGCAATTGCGCAGAGATCTGTGCCGGCCTCACTGATAAATTGCTGCAGGTTATCGAAATCAGGGTCAGTTCTACCGATATCCGGAAAAAAATCGTATAGATGTGAAATTGGTTCGTCGATGTAGGCAAAAACCCGCTTGCCCATACGTTTCAGAATATCTGCGAGGGCCAGTAATGAACCGATGGCGTCCCCGTCCGGCTGGACATGGGTCATCAGAACGAAGTGCTCGTGCTCCCTGATAGATTCAAGTATTTTCTGAGGAATTTCCATCACGGTCACCTCTCTCCCTGGCGATGTCATCCAACAATCTTTCTATCTTCTCTACCTTTTCCACTTCCTCATCATACCAGAAACGAAGCTCGGGGGTAAACCGCAGATTTAGGGTTTTAGCCAGATGACTGCGCATAAAACCGGCCGCTTTGCTCAGGCTTTTGCTTGCCTTGCCGATCCCGCCTTTCCCCTGGAGCAGGGTATAGTAAATTTTGGCATGACGTAAATCGTCGGTGAGTTCAACCCTGCTGATTGTCAGGGACTGCAACTGAGGATCTCGGACACGTTGAACAAGGAGTACCGACAGCTCGTTTTTTATCACATCCGCAACGCGGGAAGCCCGCTTCGGGGGCTCGGAGCGCTGCCCTCCAAGTGATTCCAGTTCCTGTTTCGGGTGCCAGTGTTCAACCATGATTAACGATCCTGCTACTCAAGCGTTGATTCAACTTGCTGCATAACAAATGCTTCAAGGTTGTCACCGATTTTGATATCGTTGAAATTCTCAACACCGATACCACACTCGTAACCAGACAGAACTTCCTTGGCATCATCCTTGAATCGTCTTAATGAACCAATCTTTCCGGTATAGACAACAACACCGTCCCGCAAGACCCGAACGTTGGCATTTCTTCTTATAGCACCGTGGGTTACCGAACAACCGGCTATTCTGCCTATTTTGGGAACATTAAAGGTTTCTCGAACCTCGGCATTGCCGATAACCTCTTCCTCAAAGGTCGGATCAAGCATACCCACCATTGCCTTTCTGATATCATCAAGGGCATGGTAGATGACATCGTAAGATCTGACATCAACATGTTCTTTTTCCGCCAGATCTTTTATTTTGGCGCTTGGCCTGACGTTAAAACCTATAACAATGGCATCCGAGGCCGAAGCAAGCAAAATATCAGATTCTGACATTGTACCTGATCCCTCATGCAGAACCCTGACCTTGATTGTATCGGTTGACAGCTCTTCAGCAGCCTTGGCAAAGGCCTCCAGGGTACCCTGAACATCGGCCCGTAAAATCACCCGGAGTTCCTGAACATCGCCTTCGCTCATTTGCTCAAAGAGTTTATCAAGCGAAATTTTACTGCCGGCGGCCAGTTCTGACTCACGCACTTTCATGGATCTGACCTGGCTGACGTTTTTAGCCATCTTGTCATCTGTTACAACGATAAATTCATCGCCGGCCTGGGGTACACCCGAGAGTCCCTGTACCTCTACCGGTTCAGAAGGACCTGCCTTTTTGATTTGGCGGCCCTTATCATCGCACATCGCTCGAACTTTACCGCTGTATTGACCAACAACAAAACTGTCGCCATTTTTCAGCGTTCCTTCCTGGATGAGAACCGTGGCTACGGGGCCTCTGCCTTTATCAAGCTTCGCCTCAACAACTCTGCCCTTGGCCTTTCTGCTCGGATCAGCCTTGAGTTCCAGTATTTCTGACATCAGCTGGATATTTTCCAGCAACTCATCAATACCAACATTCTGTTTGGCAGACGTTTCACAATAAATTGTCTGTCCACCCCAATCCTCAGGAACCAGTTCCAGTTCAGCGAGTTCACGCTTAACACGATCCGGATTGGCATTGTCCTTGTCGATCTTATTTACCGCAACCAAAATAGGCACATCTGCTGCCTGGGCATGATTTATGGCCTCCCGAGTCTGATCCATGACTCCATCATCGGCGGCGACAACCAGAATAACCAGATCGGTGATCTGGGCGCCGCGGGATCGCATTTCAGTAAAGGCTGCATGCCCCGGTGTATCAACAAAGGTAACATCGCCGGCTTTGGAGCGAACATGATAGGCACCTATATGCTGGGTTATGCCTCCGGCCTCTCCTTCGGCCACATCGGTTTTACGTATGGCATCGAGGATTGAGGTTTTTCCGTGGTCAACATGCCCCATAACGGTTACCACCGGCGAACGAGACACAACCTCTCCACCTTCTTCCTTGGCATCAAGGATCTGAATACCGATTTCTTCCGTTATTCCCTGCTCTATTTCATAGCCGAAATCTGTAGCAATTAAGGTTGCAGTGTCAATATCGACGGCCTGATTCATCGTAGCCATGACACCAAGTCCCATCAATTTTGCGATAACCTCGCTGGCCTTGAGTTTCATTTTGGCGGCAAGATCTCCGACGGTGATACTATCGTATACCGTGATTTTTTTCTTGCTGGCCTTCATTTCAATGGTGGATGGACTTGCTTTTTTGTCTGCTCGTCCCCTTCCGCGTTTGCCTCGTTTTCCAGAGCGCTGATAATCCGTATCAAAATGTGTGAATTTCACACTCTTCTTGCCTTTGCGTACGCTTTTGCCTCGACGATCCTTATCGTCATCGGCAGCAGACTGGCCACGTTTACCTTTTTTCTTGCCCCGGTCGCTGGCTTCCGGTGTCGGTCCCGGCTGAAATACTTTTGGAGCGGCTCCCCTAGCCGGCCTAGCCGGCCTTGAGGGCCCTGGCTTACCACCTTTTTTCTGTCTCGGTCGCTCCGGTTTTTCTTCTTTCTGGGTCGGTAGTTCAATACTTCCCACCACCCGGGCTATTTTCTTACGCTCAACCTTTTTAGGCTTAGCAGCTACTTTCTTCTTAGCCTTATCAACTGGTTTGTCTGCTTCTTCAGGTGCATCTTCTTTTGCAGCTATCTCTTCAGTTTCCTCACCCGCTTCTTCCTTGTCCTCAACATCAACCTCTTCATCCGCAGGTTCAGGTTCAGATTCAGAGTCCTGCTCAGTTTCTGGGTCCTGCCCGGCATCGGTGTCATCAGCATCAGCCTGCTCAACCAATTCGTCTGTTTGAGCTGTTATGCCGGTCTCATCATCGGCTATTGCAACAGAATCAGTTTCAATTTCACCTTCTTCTGTTTCAAGCCCAGTGTCGCCTTCTGATTGCTCTTCGGCAGTCTCCTGCTCAGCTTTAGGGCGTCTTCTGATCACCGTGGCACGACGTCTTATCACCGTCGGCTTTTTCTCATCTCCTTCGCCTTCAATTCGTTTTTCCACCAGCTCGGTATTTGAATCCTGAAGCATCGTCTTACGGATTTTCTCGGCGGTTTCATCATCTACTGTCGAACTGTGTCCCTTGATGTCGTAGCCGGCATCAATCAACTTGTCAGCCAGTGCTTTGCTACTCATACCGGCTTCTTTTGCTAGTTCGTAAACCCTCACTCTGCTCATACCTTACTCCTGAAATACCACGTTCTGAAATCTGCAACGGGACAGCAGGGCCTGTTCCGTCGTTGAGATAGCATTTATAAATAAATTGTCAGGAAAGTCTAAACGCACGTTTCCATCTTTTCCTGTCTGAATAAAAAACTTTACTGCACTCATCATTGTTACAACTGTAGGCCCCTCTTCCGGAAGCCTTCTGTCCGGGATCAGATGTCAGTTCGTCGTTGTACCAGACAAATCTGCTCAACTCAGCTTTCGGTCGCTTGATTCCGCAGCTGACGCAACTCCTCATCGGTTGATCCCCCATTACGAATCTACCTGTTTTCTTCTTCCTGGTCTGAATCTGCTGCTTCCTCGTTTTCTTCTGTTTCCACAGCTGCCTCTTCAGAAACTTCAACTTCCTCGCTTTCTTCCGTTTCCACAGCTGCCTCTTCAGAGACCTCAGCTTCCTCGCTTTCTTCCGTTTTCACATCAGCCTCTTCAGAAGCCTCTGATGCGTCCATTTCGGAATCTACCTCTTCAGGCTGTACAGGCATGCTTTCAGCAACCACAGCAGCGGCTTCTATCAACTTCAAAGCAAATTCATCGTCGATTGAACGAATTATGGTCAAATCCTCTACGGCAGTTTTAGAGAGGTCAATTGCCGATCTGATATCCTTGCTGAAAAACTGATCGGCAAGTCCCTCGTCAATACCGGGAATTTGAAGCAGCGACTGATACCCATCATCTTCCAGATTTGCCCATCGCTGTTCACTTTTTACGTCTATTCGCCAACCCATCAATTTGGAGGCAAGGCGAACATTTTGTCCCTGGCGACCAATCGCCAGTGACAATTGATCGTTTGGCACAACAACCAGCAACGAGTTGGCATCTTCGTCCACCATTACCATACTGACGTGGGCAGGAGCCAAGGCGTTATAGACATACTTAGCAGGATCAGGGCTCCAGGTCACAATATCGATACGCTCTCCCTGGAGTTCCTGGACTACATTTTGAACCCTTGAGCCTTTCATTCCGACGCAGGCACCGACCGGATCGACATCGGATTCGGTTGAGCTGACCGCAATTTTGGCTCTGAAACCTGGCTCTCGGCTTACTCCCATAATCTTGACGATCCCCTCGGCGATCTCTGGAACTTCCATATTGAACAATTTGCCCAGAAAATCATCGGCGGTCCGGGAGAGTATGAGCTGGGAGTCACGACTGTTTTGCCTTACCTCAGCAAGATAGGCTCGTATCCGATCTCCCTGTTTAAAGGAGCGTTTCGGAATCTGATGCTCCTTGGGCAAAATTGCATCGGTGCGCCCCAGGTTGACAATCATGTTGCCACGTTCAAATCGTTGAACAATGCCGCTGACCACCTCACCCTGGCGGTCCCTGAACATATCATAGATGACTTCCCGTTCGGCATCCTTCATCCGGTGAATGATTACCTGTTTGGCTGATTGAGCAGCAATCCTTCCTAACTCGGTGATGTTTTCCATTTTCTCACCGAGTTCATCACCCAACTGCACTTCAGGATCGAGCTCTTTAGCTCTCTCGAAAGCTATTTCGGTCTGATCATCCTGGGCATCTTCAACCACGCTCCGGAACTGGAATACTTCAACCTCTCCCAGTTCTTTGTTGTAGTGCACCTCCATATCGCGTCTGCTTCCGTACTTTTTTCGTGCTGCAGATGCAACAGCTTCTTCAATTGCTTCGACGAGAAGCTGCTTGTCGAACCCGCGATCCCTGCTGATCTGATCTATAATCCGTTTTAAATCCGATAACATTTATCTTTCCTCGCTATACCTACCTGCACCCCGACCTTCCGGGATCCCCGCCGGCAATAGTTTTCTTTAAAGCGTCAGGCGAACCTTAACAATATCACTCCATGACAGCGTATATGTTTTTCCCTCTTCGGTATCCACACGCACCGCTTGGCCATCAACCTGCTGCAGTATTCCGATAAATACCCGCTGTGAGTCAACTGCTTTGGCTAATTTCACACGTACTTTTTTACCGATATGGTTTTGACATTCTTCAACGGACCGCAACGGCCGTTCGATTCCCGGTGAGGAAACTTCAAGGATATATTGATGATCAATAACATCTTCAACATCAAGAAAATCACTGGTCTCTCTGCTTACCCGCGAACAATCATCAAGGGTCACCCCATCAGGTTTGTCGATTAGCAAACGCAATACCCAGCCGCGATCTTCCCGGCGAAACTGGATATCGAAGAGTTCCAGCCCCATTGTGGTAAGTAGAGATTCGGCAAATTTCCGAATTCTTTCACTTACTACATCGCTCATTGTTTATAATGCTTTATCCGTTTTTCCTTGTATCAAATACAGGTATTAATCCGATCAAATTATTCTGAATTGCCGAACCATTGTTCTCAGCCCACAAGCCCTATTTGCCCATAAAAAAAAGCGGGCAGAGCCCACTTTTGCATTCCTGTTCAAAAAACCGCCGATCACTTGAAACAGGTATAAACATCTTGTTTCCGAATCCGCAAAACTACCGGATCCGATGTGGAGCGGGCAACGAGGTTCGAACTCGCGACCTCAAGCTTGGGAAGCTCGCGCTCTACCAACTGAGCTATGCCCGCATGTACCCAGCCGAAACTGGTATAATAAAACACCGTTGCTTGTATTTGTCAAGCTTTGAGCGGTGTTC
>JAQYVS010000209.1 GCA_030145365.1 Desulfofustis sp.
GCATTTTCGCCATTGACCTCAATTTTGGCAAACATCTCAAAACTGACACCGTAGGTTAGGCGACAGAATTCCATTATTTCCTGTTCGCTTCCCGGCTCCTGATTTTTGAACTGGTTGCAGGGAAAGCCAAGAATCACCAGACCGCGGTCGCGGTATCTTTGGTACAGCTGCTCCAGGCCGTCATATTGTGAAGTAAAACCGCATTTACTGGCAACGTTGACGATAAGCAGTACCTTTCCCCGATATTTCTCCAAAAGTCTCAGCTGTCCATCAATGGTATGTACTTCGAAATCGTATATGGTTTTCATTGGCTGCTCCCGCTGTCTCTTATGTAACGTGCGGTGGGTTGGTCATGGTCAGGTATTATCAAGCGTCATCAAAAACGATCGCAGATTTTTCTGGGTGTTGGCAATGCCCAGTTTCTGGCGCAGCCTCTTACGGTGGAAGTCAACACCGCTGATCGACAGATTCATGATCTCGGCAATTTCCTTGCTGCTTCTTCCGTTGCGAACGAGGTTGGCCACTTCGATTTCCTGGGGGGTCAACAGCAGTCCAAGGGAGGAGAGGGTGCGTAGAAAAGGCGAGATGATATCACGCAGGTTGTTGTCGGCAATTTCTGCCAGGGTGCGGTGCGTGTCTGCGAGTCTGCCCTGAAGAAGTTTTTCAATATAGGGCAGCACCAGCCGATCAACATTGTTGTAAACCGTTTCTTCAAGCCTGCTCCGGTCCTCATCTCTTTGCCGCAGCAGGACCCGAAGTGCCGTGTTGGTTTCTTCGAGTTTTTCACGCTCCTGCAGAAGTTCCGATTCTTTCTGCTTCAACTTTTCCTGCATAATCATAATCGGCGTGATGTTTTCGTGGGTGACGATCGCTCTGGCTTCACGTTCATCGCGAATCGGTACTACCCGGACGACAAACCACCTCTTCTGGTCCGGTGAGTGGCAGGGATAGTGGGTGACGAACTCGGGAATTTCACCCGTTATAACCCGGCGTATTCCATTGGCGACAAGGCTGGCGTCCTCTTCCAGGTTGGCTGCCACTTCGCAGATGGAAAGATAGTTGTAGCCGACGCTGTCAAAGGTCTGGTTCATCCCATTTTCCTGGGCATAATTTTGCCAGGCCTGGTTCGTTTCCATAATGACTCCACGATTGTCGATAATTGCGACATGAGCCGATATGGAATTGACGATCTCTTTATAGAGGTTGTTGTTCTGCATGGCGAATCCGATAGTAGTAGTTTAAACTACCATTAATACACCATTTCTCTAGCGTTGTGTCAAGCCTGTTTGCGCTTAATATATTAGTTAAGAGATGGCGAGTTCAATCACGGGTGACAAAACGGAAAATATAAACTGAGGTGAGAAAATGAAAGGTGGAATCGAATCGCTATGCTGGGTTAACGATAAAAATGGCAAGGAGTATGTCTGTTATTATGAGAATGACGAGAAGAAGTTGTTTGATTAACTCACAGAGGACGAGCAAAAAAAATGTGCCGATGTGAACCAATTTGTCGGCACTGAACGCTGGTAATCCTTCCTGCACTGCCCATTCCTTCAGTCCTCGGGGAATGGGCTTTTCTTTTTTTTTCATTTTTCCTGCATTACGTTTGCCTGATTGGCGAGCATCCTGGTTTTCCACCTATTCAGCTGCTGCTTTATACGGGTTCCCTTTCCTCTATATTCTCTACCAGAAGGTCTCTAATATATGCCCTTCGATACTGTAACTAAAATAATAGTTTTTACTATTATTGTACTGACTATCTGCTCTCATTGTGTGATTGCCAATCGAACTTATAATTTAATTATCAAAGCGCTAATTGAATAATCAAAACAGGCGAAAAAAAAATATGCGAACAGTGTGTGAGAATATGAAAACGATACGAGGTGAGGCAGCGATGAAAATGTATCCTCTAGTAGTTCTGATTGCTATTTTTTTGGGGGGCTGTTCAAAGCCGGACATGGTTAGATACCTTGACAACCAGCCCCCGTTGGACCTGTTTACCTATTTTCAGGGATCAACCACTGGTTACGGAATGATACAGGATCGAGGCGGCAACATGACCAGGCAATTTGTTGTAGGTATCAGAGGTGAAACGTCTCTTGAGAACAAGCTCGTGTTGAACGAGTACTTTGACTGGAGCGATGGGGAAAAGAGTACCAGAGTATGGACCATCAAAAGAGATGACGACGGTCTGTTGATTGGTACAGCCGCGGATGTACATGGAGAAGCAGTTGGTATGGTTTCTGGAAATGTTCTCAACTGGCGGTACTATCTCAATATAGATGTGGATGGCAGAACCTGGAAGATTAGTCTCGACGATTGGATGTATCTGCAGCAGGACAACGTCCTCATCAACAAAACGCGGATGAGCAAATTTGGAATTCATCTTGGTGACATCACCATCGTCTTTAAGAAAAATAATAATGGAGGTGAAACGTGAAACGCATTATAATACTGGCAGCCTGTATCATGCTGCAAACGGCCACTGTTTCTCACGCTAATGCTATGGTAGAGTCTATGAACCTGCGCGGTCAAGGTGAGGTTCGTTACCTCGGGTTCATCAAGGTGTACGATGCCAATCTATACACGGAAAATTCTTTAGTCGGCAACGATATACTGGATCCCGATGTTTCT
>JAQYVS010000221.1 GCA_030145365.1 Desulfofustis sp.
TATACAGTTGGAAACCAACTGATCGAGCCCCTTATCCGCCATCGGGGTATGGACAAATCCCAGGCACTCAGAGAAGCCCTGCGGATATTGGATCGAACTGGAATCGTGGATCCTCAGGCACGTCTTAGATCTTATCCTCACCAACTTTCTGGCGGACAGCGTCAACGAGTTATGATTGGCATGGCACTGTCATGCAGCCC
The DNA here is from genome assembly GCA_030145365.1 of Desulfofustis sp. Lineage (GTDB taxonomy): Bacteria > Desulfobacterota > Desulfobulbia > Desulfobulbales > Desulfocapsaceae > JABDQA01. The sequence continues at coordinate 201 of JAQYVS010000221.1, forward strand.
TTCTCTGCTGATAGCCGATGAACCAACCACCGCACTTGATGTTTCAACACAGGACCGGATTCTGGAACTCATTAAAGATATCCAGATGGAATATCAGATGGCTATGCTCTTGATTACCCACGATCTGGCAATGGTCAGGCAGATCGCTGAACGCATATATATCATGAAAGAAGGAAGAATTGTTGAATCTGGTAATCGGGATAACATATTTAATAATCCTGAAAACACCTATACCAGACAACTCATGGCTGCTATACCGCAGCCTCGAGAAAAATTTACTCAAAGTGGGGACGTTCTGCTAAAAACGGATATGCTCTCCTGTCAATTCAAACTCCATCACGGCTGGAAAAACCTCGTGCAAAAAAAAATCAAGATTGTTGATGCTGTTAACAACGTGAGTCTTGAGATCAAACGGGGTACAACCTGCGGCATCATAGGAGAATCAGGATCAGGTAAAACGACGCTTGGCCTGGCGATTTTGAAGTTGATTAGAAGTAGTGGTTCAATTGTTTTCAACGGCTGCAATTTACAAGCTCTCACGCGAAAAGAGCTCCGCCAAATACGAAACAGGATTCAGATTGTTTTTCAGGATCCCTATTCCTCCCTTTCACCACGCATGACGGTTGGAGACATCGTTGGAGAAGGACTACGTATTCATCATAATAAACTTTCCAGACATGACCGGCAGAAACTTGTTCTGGAAGCCTTGGAAGATGTCGGCCTGGAAACTGATACGATGTCCCGCTATCCCCATGAATTTTCAGGTGGTCAGCGTCAGCGTATTGCCATTGCCCGGGTAATAATTCTGCGTCCAGAGTTGCTGATTCTTGATGAGCCAACCTCTGCACTTGACATGACTATTCAAGCCCAGATAATTTCACTATTACAGACCATACAAATCAAATATCAGCTTACCTACCTTTTCATCTCCCACGATCTTAAAGTTGTCCGGGCCCTGGCAGACCACATCATTGTCATGCAAAACGGTTCTGTTATCGAAGACGGGGCAGCGGCCGAGATCTTTAACAATCCCCAACACGATTATACTCAATCTCTTTTTAAAGCGGCCCTCAAGGCAGAGATGCATTGAGCTGACACTTGCTTACACCAGACGGGGGATGTATCTCAGGGCAACAAAAATAAAGGAATATAAAGAAAGCAGGTAGAGCTGCATGGTGACAAGTATAAACAGATTTGAATTCAGCAGTACACGACTACGTGCAAAAACGACTCCCATCATCGGTAAAATGGGAAATAAATAGCGTCCCTGAGCCTGAAGATCGATCGTCCATGATCTATGTAATGAGGCTCCGATCAAGCCGACACCGAGTAAGGTAACAAACAGCGTTAATGCCCGTATTTCCATATCACCTCTGATCATCAACGCGGTAAACGTATAAACCGCAAAGATCAGCGAAGCCCAGACGACCAGCCTGTAGTAAAATTGAGGTGCGGAAATGGTGAAATATCCGTACACGCCAAAACTGGTCACGAAACTGTGTTTAAACCAGCGATGATTCACGACCAGTTCCTTCAGCGAGGTTCCACGATCTTTTAAATACATGGAAACATGCTTTTTATGCAGTTCGGTGCTTGGTTTGTACCAGTGATGCGCAGTTTTTTCCTGCATTGCAGCAAGTTTGTCCTGTCTGTCCATCCCGTTGACGTGATAATCGGCCCCCATACGCAATCCAGCCAGGAAAAGCGCAAAAACGATACAGGTGATTATCCTGAGAAATACCGTTTTTCGACTTATCTCATTTCCCTGCAGCCATCGGAAGGCAACAACCCCGAAACATAGCAGAATAAAGGGGTAATAATTGATTTTAAGCAAAAAGAGCATAGCCAGCAAAACTGCCACCCAAACCATTGCTCCCACTAATTTGAGGTAAGAGCTTTCGTAAAATATTCGGTTGAGCAAACTTTTGGGCCTTACCAATTCGCAGGCTGCCAGAAAACACAAGAAAATACCGAAGGCGTCTGAAACACAATAACTGAAAATGTACCAGACCTGTGGGGAGATCAGAAACGGTATAGCAACGAAACGGGCAGGTACCGAGAGAGATGCGTAGAGAACGATACCGGCAAAAAGCAAAATATTAAACAGTCTCAATAAAAACAAATCACTGGC
>JAQYVS010000281.1 GCA_030145365.1 Desulfofustis sp.
GATCCGATTAAATGTGCTGTAATCGTTAAGATCAGTGACAAAGGGGAATACGGATTCTATAAATCAGTCTGTCCGTAATTTTCTGCTGTTCTTGAATAGGCTTTCAAGAACATAAGGAGCGTTACATAAACCTGGTGTGCATCAACTCTTTGCACACCAGGTTTGTTATTGGCACCATGTACCAATCATAGTCGGGTCATACCCAAACCACCGATTGTGGTTTGGCAGTAAAACTTTTTTCTGGAACATGCGGATGATTTCTTTTTTTGATTTAACAGGAGCTGTGTGATGGAATATTTTCTTCAGAACCTGATCAATGCCTTGCAATGGGGCAGTTTTTATGCCGTTATATCAATCGGTTACTCGATGGTATACGGCGTATTGATGTTGTTCAACTTTGCCCATGGCGATATCTTTATGGTTGGAACCTATATTGGGTTCGGTATTTCCACCTTATTGCTTGCGCTTTGTTCTGCATTCCTCCCGGGCTGGGTGATCTTCGTCCTGGTAGTCATTGTCACCATGTTTCTGGCTTCTTTTATCGGCGTTTTTGTCGAAGTCGTCGGTTACCGCCCTCTGCGAGGAGCTCCTAGAGCTTCTGCGGCCATTACCGGCCTGATGATCGGTATCATTTTTGAGACCGGCACCCTGATCATTCTTGGTGCTCAACGTTTCAGTTTCCCACCGTTGATCAAATCGATTTCGTACAATATAGGCGGCGTCTACTTCACCAACGTCAAAGTATTGATCATCGTCATATCCCTTATCCTGATGCTGGCCCTACATACCTTCATTCAGAAAACCAAATGGGGAATGGCCATGAGGGCCATGTCCTATGATTTTCTGGCAGTGCCGCTGATGGGTGTTTCAATTAATGTGATTGCACCGCTCACTTTTGCCATAGGAGCTGGTTTGGCATCTGTTGCGGGGATTCTTTACGGCCAGGCGTACCCCATACTTGATCCCTATATGGGCATTTCCCTGGGCTGGAAGGCTTTTGTCGCTGCAATCCTGGGCGGCAGAGGCTCGATAATGGGCGCAGCCATGGCCGGTTATCTATTAGGTTTTATAGAAATTTTTGTTGCTATGGCCTTCCCGTCAACCTTCAGGGATTTGATCGCCTATTCCATTATTCTGATCATTTTGACCTTCAGGCCCCGCGGTTTTTTTGGAATGGTCCACTCCACTCAGCTCAGGCTGTAACAGTGCAATTTGGGACTTTTTCTACAAATGTGAATGGGAAACTCGTATGAAACCCGTAAAGAAATTTTTAAGTATATTTTCCGTTGTGCCGATGGCTGGATGGTTGCTTGGAGCCTTTGTTACCGTCCTGATCGAATACTATCTGGGTGATTTGATCGCCTACTATTTCTACCTGCCCAAGATACCGGTACTTTTCGGGACACTGATCATGTTGAAAGAACCGACCTTGATCCCCAGCGCTCTGGGCTATGATCTGATCGTGTATCTTATACCAATATGTCTTGTCGGTTATTTGTCGGCCCCGATTACCAATGGTATTGCCTCGATTTTGGAAAAATCACCAACCTGGTTAGCAACGATCATCCATCTGGCAGCCTTTTACGGCGTCCTGCACATGTGGGCTGGCGTTAACGATTACCGAGTCATTGTTATAAAATTTACTATGATATCGGTTATTTTAACACTCAGCCTGAATATAATTAACGGATATCAGGGTGAATTTTCCTGTTCTCATCCCGGATTTATGGCACTTGGCGCCTATGCCTCCTCAACGCTTACGCTACTGCTCTTTGCCAACGACAAAATGTTTGGAGAAGCCCTGCTTCCGCCAGCGCTCGGCCCTTGGCTGTTTCCTTTTGTCCTGATTTTTGGCGGGATAGTAGCGGCGCTTGGCTCTCTCATTGTCGCCGTTCCGTCATTTAGAACAAGAGGTGATTACCTGGCAATTATTTCACTTGCCTTTCTGTTCATCATTAAAAGCGCCCTTGAAAATCTCGAAGTACTCGGCGGGCCTAGAGGTATGAGCAGCCAACCTAACTATGCCACATTTCCGGTGGTGTTTTTCTGGATGGTGGCTTGTATCTGGGTCGTTCATAATTTCACCACATCAATCTTAGGCAAGGCACTTAATACGGTCCGCGACAACGAGCCAGCGGCAAATTCGATGACCATAGATACCAGAAGAACAAAGATCGTGGCCTTTATGTTCGGGGCTTTCTGGGCGGGAATAGCCGGAGCGCTTTTTGCCCATGTCCTGAGATATATCAACCCGTCAGCTTTCGGTCTTCAGAAATTGGCGGAAATTTTGGCAATGGTCTATTTCGGCGGACTCAATTCGATTTATGGATCAATCGTTGGAGCGGTCAGCATCAGCGTATTGGGAGAGGCGTTGCGACCACTGGAGTTATTTAAATGGATTATCATCCCGCTGATCCTGATCCTGGTCATGATATTCAGACCACACGGCCTGATCTCCTTCACGGAACTCAACGTCAGGGAAGTCATGCGTCCGAGAAATAGAAAACGTTCGGAAGGAGTTGAATAATGGCACCATTGCTCAGGGTAGAGAACATGACCCATTACTTCGGGGGGCTGCGTGCGGTCAATAATTTCAACCTCACCATTGAACCGGGTGAGATTAAAGGACTGATCGGCCCCAACGGTGCCGGTAAAACAACGGTATTTAATCTGATTACCGGAGTCTATACTCCATCCGAAGGAACGATCGAATTAGAATCGCAAGATATTAAGGGGATGGAAGCCCATAAAATTGCTTCCCAGGGACTTGGTCGAACCTTTCAAAACCTGGCGCTTTGGCGGCATATGAACGTTCTGGATCATATCCGCATGGCCCACTACTCGCAGATCAACTATGGTTTATTAGATGCCTTTTTGGGTACGCCAAAGGCCCGAAAGGAAGAAGAAAAGATCAAGGAAAACTCCTATGAGCTCCTTAAAATGTTCGATATTAAACAGTTCGCCGAGCAAAATATCGGTAACCTGTCTTACGGTGCCCAGCGCCGGGTAGAAATGGCTCGAGCCATGGCCACCAGACCCAAGATTCTTTTCCTGGATGAGCCCACTGCCGGGATGACACCGGATGAGCTGATCCGGATGATTGAAATCATCCGTCAGGTTCACCGTGATTTCGGTGTGGCCATCTTTATGATCGAACATCGAATGAAGTTTGTCATGGATTTATGCGAATATATTCAGACCCTGGTTTTTGGTGAAGTCATTGCCGAAGGGATACCAGAAGATATACAGAACAACCCTGAAGTCATCGAAGCCTACCTCGGCAAGGAGGATGTTCACTGATGCAGCTCGTCGTGGAAAATTTATCCGTATCCTATGGCAATATCAAAGCCCTGCACGGAATCAGCTTCTCGGTGGAACAGGGAGAAATTGTTACCATTATCGGCGCAAACGGAGCTGGGAAAAGCACCACCCTCAGAGCCATTTCCCGGATGATCCCTTCACAACCCGGTTCGAAAATTGAATTTATGGGAGAATCCATATTAAAATACAATACCGACAAGGTTGTCTCCAAGCTCGGTATATCCCACGTTCCCGAGGGAAGGATGATTTTCGGCAACCTGACGGTGACTGAAAATCTGACCCTGGCCTGTTTTGCAAGAAAAGATTCAGAAGGTATTGCCAGGGATAAAAAGTGGGTGTTCGATCTCTTCCCCCGTCTCGATGAACGGCGAGATCAGCTCGCCGGCACGCTGAGTGGCGGAGAGCAGCAGATGCTGGCCGTTGGCCGTGCTTACGTGAGCGGCCGGAAAATAATGATTCTTGACGAACCTTCAATGGGGCTGGCCCCGTTGCTGATGCTCGATATGTTTGACGCCTTGAAGGAGATCAACCGTCAAGGCACCACAATCCTTCTGGTGGAACAGAATGCCAGACTGGCTTTGAAGTTTGCCCAGCGCGGTTACGTTCTGGAACATGGCGAATTGATTCTTGAAGGAGTTGCAGATCAATTGCTCGATGATCCGGAAGTTAAAAAAGCCTATCTGGGCGCCTGATTGTCCAGGCGGAATTCATGCGACTGGCAATTAACGGCTACGGAAGAATAGGCCGCTGCATCGTGCGGGCTCTTTATGAATCCAAGCGCAATAGTGAGATAACCATTGCGGCCATCAATGAACCGGCAGACCTTGAAGCCATTGCCCATCTGACCAAATTTGACTCTACTCACGGCAGTTTCGCTTTAGACGTTCATGTTGAAGACGATTCTCTGGTCATCGGCAACGACACCATTGCCGTAACAAACGTGGCCGATCTCTCCAAGTTGCCCTGGAAAGATCACGATGTCGATATAGTTCTGGAATGCAGCGGCAGTTATACCAAAAAAGATACCGCCAAGCTGCATCTGAAAAGCGGGGCAAAAAAGGTCATCTTCTCCTGCCCGGCTCAGCCCGACGTCGATGCCACCGTGGTCTACGGACTGAATCATCATCTGCTGCGTCAGGATCATCGCATTATTTCTAATGCCTCCTGCACCTCCAACTGCATTGCCCATGTTATAGATATTCTTAACAGGTCGTTTGGCGTGGAGAGCGGTATGATAACCACGGTTCACTCAATGATGAACGACCAGCCGGTAATTGATGCCTATCACAATCCCGATCTGCGCAAAAACCGGAGTTCCGCCCACTCGATTATTCCAGTACAAACAGGGTTGGCCAAAGGAATTGACCGAATCTTCCCCGATCTTGCCGGCCGCTTCAAAGCCACCGCTCTGCGGGTACCCGTTCTCAACGTTTCATGTATGCAGCTCACCGCCGCGCTCAACCGGAAAACGGACCGCCTGGAAATAAATGAGCTGTTTCGTCACACCGCCGAAACCGATCTAAAAGGAATTCTTGGTTACACTGAATTACCACTGGTCTCCAGCGACTTCAACCACAGCCCTTATTCCGCCATTGTCGATGGCGGCCAGACCGAGCTTTGCGGTACCAGTCTGGTCAATATAACAACCTGGTTTGATAATGAATGGGGCTATGCCAATCGGATGCTTGATACGGCCTGGGCCTTGTTCAATGCCTGAAAGTGTTATGATGAACCAGATCTGCCTTATAACGATTCATCTCTTTGAAAGCCCCATCTTTGTCCTTCGGCCAGCCAATCGGAATAATTGCAAACGGAAAGATATGCTCAGGGATTAAGAATAATTCCCGGCAGCCCGCCATTCGCTCTTCAAGTGGATAGACACCTGTCCATACCGTGCCAAGCCCTTCAGCCCTGGCAGCCAGAAGCAGATTCTGCACCGCAGCGCTGCAATCCTGGGGCCAGAAATCAGGCCATTTCTTACCGGCAGGATCACCGCAGACTACAATCACCACCGACACCTGTTTGGCCATTTTACAATACGGATGAAAAGTCTCGATACTCGACAACTTGTCTCGGTCCCTGACTACAACGAACTGCCAGGACTGCTGGTTGCCTGCAGAAGGAGCCAGCATGGCTGCGTCAATCAGTTTTTCAATCAAATCATCTGAAACAGCTTCATCGGTAAAGCTTCTGATGCTTCGCCTTGTGGCTATAGTCTGGTAAATGTTCATCATCATAGTCCTTTTATACGTTTAAACAGGAATCACACTCTTTAGACCTGGTGTGACAGCGGCATGGCCGCAGAGTCTTATTCAATAATAGACGTTAATTATTGCTGGTAAGCCTTGCAAATAGATGTAATCCAGTCCTCCCTCTGCCAAGAGTTACCATCCACTTACTGGTTTCTCCATAGTTAACGCTTATACTATAGAAGTATTTTAAACAGCTCTTAAACGGGATTGAGAATGAAATTAATTTTTGTATACAACGCCAAGAGTGGAATAGTCAGTACGATCAAGGATATCGGCCATAAACTTCTGAGCCCGCAGACCTACGATTGCTTCCTCTGCAGCTTGACCCACGGGACCTTCAGGGAAGAGCCCAGCTGGAAGTCCTTTAGACAAAACAGCGGTATTGAAATGGAGTTTCTACACCGCAATGAGTTTGAGCAGCTTTACGACAGAAAGGAAGCGTATCCGGTGGTCCTAAAAAATTCCGGTTTTATGGAGGTGGTAATCAGCCGGGATCAATTGGCCCACCTGACTTCGGTCGGTGACTTGATCGTTGCCGTTAAAAGCCTCAAACTGGAGCCGGATTAATACGCTTATTGTTTAGGCTATACCATTGCCCTCATTTACGAATCTGTACTGCTGGCTGCAATATCAACCAGCGATTCGTGAAAGATGGCTCCGCCGCCGATATCTGAGCACTGCTGGGAGGTCAGATCGTTAATTCCACCCTCATCATCAGCAACCGGCCAGAAAATTCCTTCGGCAACCAACACCCCTGGCTGGGTATCGGCAGTTACCACAGCTTTTCGTTTTACGCGGCCGCGAAGATTATAAATAGTCACCCCCGCCCCGTCTGTTATTTTTTTTATTTCGCTGTCTTCCGGGTGGATGAGGACCGAGCCGCAGTCCTGGGGGTAGAGTTCGCCGAAAGTGGAGTTGAGCAGTTTATCATTTGGAGGTGTAATCAGGCGGAATGGAAACCGGCTCATTAAATCCGGATTGTCAAACTCGCAGGATGAAACCAGCTGAGGATATCGCGGTAGAGCGCAATCTTCCTCGCTGACAAAACGGAATCTCTTTCCTTTGGAAGCAAACGCTGAACCAGTCTCACCCG
>JAQYVS010000296.1 GCA_030145365.1 Desulfofustis sp.
ATAGGTGCCAGGCGGCGGAGAAGACATCGCAATCTGTCCCGCGGCAACTATCCACTCCGTGGCCGTATCTATAGAGATTAAGCTTGTATCTAAGACAAGGTGGAATTGGTTGGCATCAATAAAATCGGCATCGTAATAGCCATTAACAAATATGGCCCGGGCTTTGTCATTATCTCTGACCATTTTCTCCGTCCCGTGAAGGTCATCTGACCCCTCTCGATCAAGAACCCTTTTTACGCGCACAGACAATGGCGCCTGAACCCGGACATGTAACCCACCTGAAAAATTATGCAACGCAGCATATCCTCCACGACCTAAAATTACGGCATCACCTCGTTTTGCGATTCCTAACATAGTTTTATTCAACATCGAAACAAGATGCCTCGTCTCGAAATCCAGTCGTGACCATAATCTTGGTGGTGATTGATAAAAACTATCCAGATGAACCAGACCATACTGTTCGAGAATCTTCTCGAGTGTTCTTTTCGTAATCAATTCATACGACATTTCTTGTGCGACTCGCTCAGCTATGGCCTCACCATCACTACCTAAGAGTCTTGAAATTGTGATAATTGCCATATTAATTCCTCCTCATAGTGAACAAAGGTTTGAAGTGAGTGTTTACTCTATTTCAGGCAACACATAATGCCTGTAGTCTTTTTTTCACGATTAGAGAGTTCATGCCATCTTCATATATGTAATTTTCCAAGTATCCGAATCAATCTGATACCTAAATGTAGGTCACAACATTCTAACCAGTGCGTTTCTTTGTAATCACTGATAGTTGCTGAAATGTGTGTAACTCCCAGCCTAGAAGCCTACTTCTTCCCTTCCTCCCTTAGTTTGATATACCGCTGCCTGGCCAGTTCATAATCGATCCAGTTGTCAAGGTAAGAGCCGAGCGCTTCTCTGTAGTATTTTATGGCAAGGTCTTGGTTTCCCTCGGCCTCAGCTCGAAATCCCAGGGCCGTATAGGCGGTGAGAATCTTTTCAGGTATCGTTCCGGCTTTCTCGATCAGGTCTTCTTCAGACCGATTATTTATTAATGCCTCACAAATCTGCCGATACCAGGCGGTGTTGGTTTGCGTGCAAAATTCATTGAGTCGAGCCCGACCTTCTTTCTCTTCTCCCATCTGATATAAAATACCTGGAGCCAGCAGGCTTGTCCCAAGTCTGAGCGGCTCTTCCCGGCCCTGCATTTGGAGGAAGAGGTCTGCCTCCGCCAAGGCCTGGGGCCATTCCGAGGCCATCACACTATAATATGCTGCAAAAGCCCTGAGCGTCTTATTTGCAGGTTCCAGCTCGAGAATTTGCAGGAGGATGTCCCGCCGAGCTGCGGGGTCGGCATGTGTTGCTTCGAACTTTGCAATCAGCGGCATGATCCTGTTCGACTGTTCTTCTCGATCGGTGGCAAGCTCTTGGAGTTTGCCCCTAATGCCAGACATCTCTTCCTGGTTGATACTATATTCTCGAGATAGCTCGGCGAGTGCCAGGTAAAGTGACCAGTCATCTTTGCTGGCTGAGCTGGCGGCGTTTAATAACAGCTCGCGAGACCTGGGCATGTCCCCTTTGGCCTGATAGATCAGGGCCGCGATGTAGTAAATCCAGCTCTTTTCAGCAGTTCCGTTCCAACTCTGCAATACCTCCTCGCTGACCTCGCCTGTGCTCAGAATCCGCGCGAGATAGCCGTAGAACTCGCCGGGTGAGTGCCAATCCAGGTTCAGCAAACGGCTGAGATGAACATTGTCTTTATTACGAGTACCTGACTGATCGGCCATAGAGTGTATCAGGCTTGCCTGGTAATTCTCCGGATCTATTGACAACAAGCGGTCCAACAGATGTTTCGCTCCAATTATGTCCCCGGTACAATAATGCATTATCGCAGCCGTCATGATAAGTGATGGAGCATTGCTATCCTCAAGACCCTGGTCCGCTTTTTGCCGGGCCTCAAACCAATGCCCGGCCATAGCCGTTTCGGTTATGTCCTTTATTTTAGACTCAGCCGACAGATCAAGAACACCGTTCCATTTGGGTTTACCTGCTTTCAGATCATCGATGAACTTTACCGCGTTGGTCACCGGCAGGACCAGGCCGATATCTGAGAGCGGCGTGATAACCGTCATGGGTGCGACCGCAACATCGGTGGCAACCGCCGAGGCAATGCCGATCACCTTGCCTCGCCTGTCAATGATGGGCCCGCCGCTATTGCCTTTGTAGATCGAGGTATCAACCTGGAAAAAATTCTCAAAGGTACGGCGAATGTGCCCCCTGGTAACGCTTACATTAATGACATCAGCCTGAGTACTACTGCCCAGTGGAAAGCCAAGGGCAATGACGGGTGAAAGGCGCTGCAGTTTGCTTGTGTCGAATGCCCGGTCGAGCGGAAGCGGCAGGAGTCCCTGTGGAACTCGATCAATTTTCAAAACTGCAAAATCGTCCCTCAAAGGTGCCCTGATTGTCTGGCCCATTCTTGATGGAGGCCTGGCTACACCAGAAACCTTAACCCCTGGGTTACCACCGCGGCTGAATGCTGATGTCAAGTCATAGATATCTTCGACTTCAGCACTGGTACCGATTCCGACAAGCCGGTTAAATGCTGTATCACCTTCAAACCAGAGATGAATTTGGTAATCAAAACGGGGTGTTTTGTCGACTTCTCTAATTCGCTGTATGAGATTAAATATCGTCTCGTCTTCAAGCCATGGACAGGCCACATGACGATTGGTGAGCAGGTACCCTGAAGAATCAACCAGAAAAGCAGTTCCTTCCCTGCGCTGGCGGTAGAGAATCGTATCTTCAACCTGGATCTGGTATTGCACCATGACGAAAGCAACAGATCCGGCATAGCGATTGGCGAAGGCTTCCAGGCTGGCCTCGGAATCGTTTGGTGATCGATCATACCAAAAGAAGAAGCCACCGCCAATGATCGCAATGAACGCAATGAGAATTCCGAAAGCGGTAACAGTTTTTCTCAGTCTGCGGACCTCCTTCGCAGTCTCCTGGGGTGCAATTGTTTCCTCCTCGAGTGCTTCTTCCTGGAGGCGTTTGAGGGAATCTGCAACCTCCTGCATCGAGCCTGGTCGAAGATCCGGGTCGTCAGCCAGCATAGAGCTGAGCAATACATTGATTTCTTTTGGGAAATCATCTTCCTTTAGCGCCGAGCGGGGATCACTGATCTCCAGGTCGGAACTCAGTATCTGGGCGAAGATCCGTCCGAGAGACCAAATATCGCTTTTATAATCCAGGGGGCGTTCTCCCACGATATCGGGATGACAGTCAAGCAGGTGCTGCAGCATCGGTCCCGGTTGTGCCATTTTCGGGTCCAGAAATCTTGACAGTTTGTAATCTATTTTTATATCGACTCGGCCTGGTTCTCCCTTTAATACAAGGATATCATTAAAAATGAGATGGGGAATGAAATGGCCGCTCTGGTGAAGGCCTGTCAGAATGGCAGCCAACCGATGGAACAGGTCATACACAATGGCAGTATCCTGCAGCCTTCCAGAACTCAGCAGGCTGCCCCAACTCTCAGCCTCTATCCATTCACTAATCCGGTACCACTTACCGTCAGAGGAACATCCGATTGTGTAGTGTTGGACAAACCATTCAGCAGGAAGCTTTTGCAGCTCTTCAAGTTCATCTGATAAACGCTGTGCAACCTCTCTATCAACTCCTGATTCTGCGGTGAACAGTCGCAGAGCAACTGGCGTCTCAGTCTCTTCTTTTATGGCACGGCACAGGATAGAGGCATGACCTTCATGGACAACTTCGAGAATATGAAATGTATCAACGCGCGTCAGACCTTCTGTCACTTCACTGCCGCAGTTCGGGCAGATTTTAACTGATTCGGCCAGCGCCTGACTGCAGGTATAACACAGCTTCATTACTCCCCCCGCCATCTCGATCAAGACACGTGTAAACTACCGGTCAGCCCGGCAGTCATCCATCAAGCCCTTAAAGAGGGGGAAAGGCATAGCAGATATGCCGCTCAGAGTTTCATCCCCTCCTTTATATTATAACACGTAACGGGGTAAGTTGTTTTTAAAAGCCATATCGATATGCAGAACTTGGTCATTCAAACAAATCACATACCCAAATACAGTTTGATTGACCTAACCATCTTTCTAACCTCCCGAAGGTGAACGTATCATGTAGATATAGATTTCAGACTAGACGACGATTTCGCTGTTTGGTGGCTGAAAAAGCTTTGAGATAAAAGGGAAACTCAAAATCTTACTGAATGAATTTGTCGGAACAGTCCATTCGATTACAGAACGAATCATCACCAATTTCAATTTTCACTAAATTAATGTTTCGGTAAAGAATTGGCTGTCCGGGCATTGTCAAAATCTGGACAAATCGACAAGAAAACTAGATTAATTCGTTAAGTACAAAAAAACGCCATTAGCATTAACCATTTAAAATCAATAACATAGCATGACAGACTCAAAACTGGCACGGAGTCTGCAAGTTATAAATTAATTACGTTCCTCATATGATGGAGCAATAATGACCAGGCAACTCAAAAACGGCCATAATCAATGGCAAATCTTGGCCGTACTCTACGATTACAGCAAACGGTATCCAGACCAGTGGGTGCCCCGCTATCGTCTAATCAACGACCTTAAAATGGGTGAAACCACCTTTAGTCAGGCCATACAACAACTTGTAGAGCCGCACGACGGTGAAAACCACTTCGACTCCTTGGTGGAAATCACCTACCCTTCAATTGCCTATAGGGAGTATCAAGGCGGTGTGGTGCCCTTACCAGACAACGCAACGATGAGTGATGCTTTATTCGCCATGAAATTTGCATGGGACAGCAACCATGGCCGTCGCCACTTCTATCGTATCACTGAATTAGGCGTTAAACACCTCGACAGCCTCACCTCCCGAAATCGTCTTAAGTCCGCCCAGCAGGGCCACCCCGGCTATGACCCTGAACAGGATTCCTTGACCCAAGGCATTAAAGCAAACCATTAAATAGCCCTGCTGATATTCCCCATATATTCCAGCAAATCAACACCTACAGATTTGAATTCATAACAGATTAGCCATTGGCGGCCCCCTGTGGAGCGGCTCGTGGAGATAAACAGGAAGACTCTATAGCCCAACCTTAATCAGTCGGGCTATAGAGTCGCAGTAGAAAGGTAATGTTTGAGAACTTCAAAATAAGTTTTATCTTCAATATGGCCATGTTAGAAATGTTAACATTCCCCAGTCGTATCGTCCTTATCGGTTTTACAGGTCTGGGAATCTGCGCCTGATAGGACCGTAACCGGTGTCTCCCGCTCATTAACAAGCAATTGAAACACATCAGGTCTCGCATAGTGTCCCACCACATCAAAGTCATACTTACCTCTTGCTATTTCAGCCATATCCAGGTCAGCCATGAGGATGGTTTCATCTTCAAAGTGAGGCTCAACCAGAAAATTTCCAAAGGGGTCAACGATGCAGCTGCCGCCACGTGAAATTATATCCTCTGGATTACCGGATGGGCACAAGTCATCTGGATAATCTTTTGCTCTAACGAATTGATTGCATGATAACACGAAACAGCGACCCTCCAACGCAATATGCCGTATACTGGCAAGCCAGGAATCTCGATTATCAGCGGTAGGTGCACAATAGAGTTGAATACCTTTGCTGTACATGGCCATTCGCATCAGCGGCATGTAGTTTTCCCAGCAAATAACCGCACCGAGTTTTCCCAGTGAAGTATCATATACAGGCAAGGTAGAACCATCACCAAAACCCCACACCAGCCGTTCAGAAGCTGTAGGCATCAGTTTCCGATGTTTGCCGAGGAACCCATCTGGTGAAAAAAAGAGTGCGGTACAATAGAGTGTGCCACCATCTCGCTCGATTACACCGATAACAAGATGCACTTTATGGTTCTGAGCCGCTGCTGCAAGTATGTCAACATCGGGGCCGGGTACACCCACAGAACTTGCCCAATACCGCCGAAACATCTCCCGCCCTTCATCTGAGCGTGCACCGACCACCGCACCAAAATCCATACCTCTTGGATAGGCTGATATAAAAGCTTCCGGGAATACAATTAGTTCAGCACCTTTAGCCGCAGCATCAGAGGTTAACTGTATGGTTTTTTCAATTGACCCTTTTCGATCAAAAAAGATCGAAGATGCTTGAACAACGGCTGCACGTACAGAATCTTTAACTATTGGCATTCAACTCACCCTTTAATCTTGATTTCCATGGAACACTTCCTGACAAAACTAATAATCGAGTTCAATCAATTTTGTTAAAACAAATCGGTAACAGAAAGTCACTTCCTATATGAAGACATTTCTTAGTAAGGTCTATTCATTTGGCATCATAGAAGAGTTGAGATTATTCCTGTGAATGTCTTGCAATTTACCATCCATCTCAATTTCACATATCTACCGAAATTCCAGAGTTTCGTTAAGTTAACATCAGGGAGATATCTCATCTCTCAGAAGCTGATTTGCTGGGAATTGAGCTCAAGAGTATACAGCCGATGGTCCTCTGAGGTACAACTAATACGAGTCACGACCCGGGGTAAAAGAACTCCGCTGGATTGACTTTATCCTGAAGTTTCATATAGTTTAAGTATGTCAACAATTAATGGCATTGATACAGGATAAAGCCAAACCTGCCAAATGGTGGGACGGAAAGCCACGGGTCATATGAGACAGCCGGGTTGCCTTGTACAAGGCAATCCGGCATTTTTTTTGGTGAGGGATCTTCTGCTAGATCAGATAAAGAAATTGTTAAAGAATTTTTTCTTTCAGAAAACTATACACATGTAGCTTAGAGCTCGTCTTGACCATGTTGTTTAATACATATGCCATTAATCCCGCTGGATGATTCAAGGCATTTTAAGGTACTAAATTTACATATATTTATTCATCTTTCGTAAAGGCTCCTTGGAACCATCTGGTGGGCAAAACATAGGAGGGTTGATTATGTATATTAAACAGTCGGAATTATTGTGGGGATTAGATAATCATTTCATTAAAGCGTTTATAGAATCTGCAATGAAAAAAACTCACCCGGGAGGTTACAAGTTGTTCAGTGCAGGAGATCCTGCAGATTTCTTCTTTATTCTGATGAAGGGAAGTATTCGTCTAAGCGTAGGTGAACGGGATAAGACAACCTATCTTGTTGAACATGCTGGAGAGGCCTTTGGTTGGTCAGGTCTTGTGGGTATGCCTAAGTATTCAGCCTCAGCTGAATGTATTAAGGAATCCATGATCATGATCTTTGCTAAAGAGTTTGTACAAAGTGTCACCGATGCTGATCCAGAAAACGGAATGCGGTTTTATAGAAGGCTGGCTCGAATGCTTGGAAATAGATTGATTCATAGCTATCACCTTGAAATTGAAGGTGTGACGGATGGGTTGCAGTATACTTATGAAACTGAAGAAAATGTCGAGTCACATCAAAATGTATAAAACACAAACTCGAAAATAAGGGGTGAGACTTCGTAAGACTCTCACCCCTTATTTCAACGCTTCAGTCGCCAATAGAGAATCTGATGCCTTGAGTCAGGTGGTCACATTATTCTGGCTCTCTTTTCCGGAATTCTCTTATTTCTCCTGCAGTCTACCTTCGGCCACCTCCCCCTCCACCTGATCGTCCGCCTCCCCCGGAGCGGCCAGCAGCACCCGATCGGGCGGCTCCACCTGATCGGCTAGCAGCCTCTGAACGAACGTTGGATCTGGCCGCTGACCGATTATAATGATTATTCACTCCGGATCGATAGTAGTTATCATACTCCCAGGCATTGCGATGGTAGTAACTGGTACTCCCGCCATATCCCGTTGAACTGCATCCTGTTACGATGCTCAATAGAAGCGCGGCACAGATCATATATAAAAACGGTATCATTTTTTTCATATCAGCCTCACGTTGTTTACTGGATAAGCGATTGCAATGATTGAATCATCCCAGCGAGATCCTTACCATGACTCGTTGTTGTTTCAGGGGGACCGATATAGATTGCGATCGCTACGTGTTCCGGCGAGATCTGGAAAAAACCTGCCCGAAAATCCATAGTCTCGCCCTCTTTGTTTCCAGTGCCACTGACGTATTGAACTTCCATGGAGTCCAAGATTTCATGTTTAAGTTCCGCAATAACCACATCATCAAGCAGATCGAGCCCGAGAGAAGCCACATACTCCTTTGCTCCTTCAATCCTCTGCAAGTCATCAGGAACCCACATCCCAAACCATAGCGCCACCCCACTATTGGGCATAGCGCTGATGAGACGAGCCGATATAATCTTGTTTTCAGGATTTCCAGAAAGATCTTGATCGGAACCAACATTTACCCGCCAGTCATCTGGAATGGCCATGGAAAAATACTGTTTCCCAGCAGATGAATAGGTAATGGATACCTGTGCTTGGGCTCCCACAGCGGCAAAAAACAAAATGAGTACAACGAGGCTGGATGCTTTTTTAAGCATATGGTTCTCCTTTATCTGTTTCCATCCGCGCACTTCCGAATAAAAAAATAGTTGATTACTCAGACTCATCAGCAGCCCATGAACTTGTCTCAGTGGCCGCTCATATCCAGATAATCAGTAAGAATCTTAACTATAAAGAATATAACGTAAATCAGGATTGCCAAGGGGTTTATTACTTTATTATCTCTGGGACACTTAGAGATCTCAGGCAAAATAGCTGACAATCCATAAGAGCAATCCAGCTAATACCCAGTTAAGGGAAAAGTTGAATTTTGATCTTGGATCTTCACTATTCGAGTATCTCTTATTATTTGGAGTTAGTGTATCAACCAAACGGTAGATTACTTTTGGTGTATGAATCGCACCGCTTGTGGAACTACTAAACAATCCTGGAGAAAACAAAACTAATGGAATTGCTCCAATGATAAATAAGATAATATCTAACGATTCTGTCGATTTTGTAAAGAACTGAGATATTATGTATCCTATGAGAAGAAGCGGTAGTGAGGATAAAACTGCGAAAAAGAGAACTTTAAACACTTTTTCAATCATAACTCACCTCTTGGGCATAATTGGACATAACGAGATATCGCTCAAAGTCTGACATTTTTTTCGCGGCTATAGTACCTCACTACGAAGTTTCATTCAGCAGGTCAACCACTATTTGGTAGGCCGCACCGACCGCTGGAAAACAGACCGTCTGAGGGATGTCAGATTCCATAAACTGAGCAACTCCCTCCTCCGTGCTCAGATCAGCACCTGTTAAGTCGCGACAGGAAATAGTCCCCATTTCGTCTTCGAAGCGTCGACGTAACTCTTTAACGACCTCTAAAGTACGAAGGGACTCTTCCATTGTATCGCCTCTCTCAGTCAAGAGGCTGATAGCCATCACCGCACCGGCTACAGCACCGCAAACGGCGCCCGTGTTGCCAAGCCCGCCAGCAAAACCAAAAGCGATCTTAGGAATAATCTCATTGTCTACCTCGAAATCCAATTCCTGACACACGGCCAGGAGTACAGACTCTGCTCAGACGTTGCCTTCCATCAATATTTGAGTCGCTCGATTTGTCTCCATGTCCTTGTGCCTCT
>JAQYVS010000361.1 GCA_030145365.1 Desulfofustis sp.
GAACAAGTGTTTTGTCGGATATTTCCACATCTTTTGTTACGATGAAAGCCGACGCTTTCGATTGTTCAAGCAGATAACTGTCTTTTGCTTTCGCAAGAAAACTGAGTTCACCTGCCCCTGATGTATCCAGAGGGCCGAAGCCAACAATTTCCAGGCTGCCATCACCAATAACTTCCCCTGCTACCATCTCCGCAAGTTTTTTGAGACTGATTGTATTATTCATCATATGTTTCTGATTATTATTAACTTCCAAAGGAATTAATAGAGCAGATATCGACTGCGCGTTTCCATGAACTCTGCTGACTCCGCCTGCCATTCGATTTCCAGCTCTTCCGGGGTCTTACCCGCTTCAAGCTCTAAGCGCACCTGTTGATCACCAAGGATACAATCCATCGGCAATTTTTCATATTCATATTCATAGGGAGGTTCCTTATATTCAAAATCGCCAGGGTAGCTTTTCATAACCGTCTGGAGTAACGACAGACTTGTCCGATAGGGTAGAAACTCGTCTCTATCCGTCACGTGCAGATGAAACCCGTTACAGGGTTTTCCTGCGTATTTTCCTGAGGTCGGCTCAAATACAACCGGCCTGAACAGACAGCCTGGCAAATCATACCCAGCCAATTGATCAGCTATCTGTTGATGCTGCCAGTAAGGTGCTCCAACAAGCTCAAACGGAAGTGTCGTCCCCCTTCCTTCCGAGATCTTCGTGCCCTCCCAGATAACTTGTCCGGGATAAACCAATGCCGTCTCGGGGGTCGGCATATTGGGTGATGGAAAAACCCAGGGCAGCCCGGTCTCATTGAAATACATGGACCGCTGCCAGCCTTGCATCGACACAATCTCAAGATCCGCCCCGATATCAAACTCCTCGTTGAACATTTTTGCCAGTTCACCTATCGTCATCCCATGCCTCATCGGCAACGGGTAGAGACCGACAAATGAGGTGAACTCCTTTTTCAGGATATTGCCTTCCACTCCGAGTCCGCCGATTGGATTTGGACGATCTAGCACGATGATTTTTTTATCGTATTTTGCAGCTGCTTCCAGACAATAAGCCATCGTATAGATAAAGGTATACACGCGTGTGCCGACATCGAGCAGATCTATGAGAAGCACGTCAATTGCATCAAACATTGACCCGGTGGGTCTGCGGTGGGTACCATAGAGGCTGAAGACTGGCAATCCGGTAGTATCGTCGGTGTAATGATCGGATTCGACCATATTGTCCTGCTTTTCCGCTGCAAAACCATGCTGGGGAGAAAACAGGCAGCTCAGTGACAGCCCTTTCTGGTGGAGCAGGATGCGACTGTGAATCAGATCCTTATTTACCGAAGCATGATTGCATAAGAGTCCTGTCCGTAACCTCTTTAATCCCGATACATTGCCTTGAACAAACGTATCAATTCCAAGCAGCACCATAGTCTTATCTCATTGTCCAGCTGTCAGGGGGCCACTATTCAACGGTGACACTTTTGGCCAGATTTCTTGGCTGATCGACATCACAGCCTCTACGCGCAGCAATCTCATAGGAGAGTAATTGGGCCGGAATGGTATAGATAATTGGGTTTATATCCTCATGGACGAGCGGCAGATAAATGATATGATCGGTTATGCTTTTCAGGTGCTCATCTCCTTCGCTGCCAAGCAGAATAATTCTACCCTGCCGGGCCTTGATTTCCTCCACATTGGAAATGCTTTTCTGATACACCGAGTCTTGTGGAGTAATTGCGAGCACCGGCATATCTTTGTCAATCAGGGCAATGGGGCCGTGTTTAAGCTCGCCGGCTGCGTACCCTTCGGCATGGATATATGATATTTCCTTGAGTTTCAGCGCCCCTTCCAGTGCGATCGGAAAATTGACACCCCTTCCTATAAACAGAAAATCCCGGCAGTCATAAAATGAGTCAATAAGAACTCTGATCTCAGCCTGAATCCTCGGCAGTATCTGCTCAATGGTTTGAGCGCTCTCAATCAGATGCTGACCAAGTTCTCTGCGCTGTTCAGCATCTATACTCTTTCTGACCTGGCTCAGATACAGAGTAAAGAGAAACAGTGCCGCCAACTGGGATATGAAAGCTTTGGTCGAGGCCACACCAATCTCCGGACCAGCATGGGTGTAAAGTGTACCGTCTGCCTCCCGTGTCATCGTCGAACCCACCACATTACATATGGTAATGACCTTGGATCCCAATTGGGCAGCACGTCTGATACCGGCCAGAGTGTCTGCAGTTTCGCCCGATTGTGAGATCGATATGGTAAGGACTTTTTCATCTATCAGCAGATTTCGATACCTGAACTCCGATGCGATATCAACTTCAACCGGAATTTTGGCATATTTTTCCAGCCAATACTTAGCCACCAGGGCTGCATGCCAGGAGGTGCCACAGGCGACGAGAAAAATCCGATCGATTGCCGCAAAATCTTTTATAGTAAGGTTGATTTCCGGCAGTACAATTTCACCGGTCTCAAGATTAATCCGGCCGCTCACCGTATTGGTTATGGCCTGTGGCTGCTCAAAAATTTCTTTGAGCATGAAATGCTTGTAGCCAGCCTTTTCAGCCATCGCTGCATTCCAGTCGATGATGCTGATCTCTTTTTCAAGCGAATCACCGGTGGTAAGTGAACATACCTGCCATGCTCCATCAGATAATATTGCCATCTCTTCATCTTCGAGAAAAACAACCTTGTTGGTGTAGGGCAAGAGGGCCGGAATATCTGAAGCAAGATAAGAACTACCCTGATCATCGATTCCCATTACCAGGGGGCTGTGGCTGCGAGCCGCAATTAATGTTCCGGGAAAATCAGCCGACATAACTCCCAGGGCATAGGAACCTTCGACTCGCTGTAGAGACCGCCGTACCGCTTGAGCAAGATCGGTGTCGAGATTTTCTTCTATTAAATGAGCCAGCACTTCCGTATCGGTCTCGGATGTGAATGTGTGCCCCAGTTCTTTCAACTCTTCACGCAAAGAATGATAATTTTCGATGATGCCGTTGTGAACAACTACCAACCTGCCACTGCAATCGGTGTGAGGATGAGCATTTTGCTCAGTTGGAGCACCATGGGTCGCCCAGCGGGTATGTCCGAGACCACAATGAGCCTGCACCCCGAAAACCTCTTCAACACTAGCCTCGAGTCTTGACAGTTTTCCTTCACAACGATGGGTCACCAATTCATCGTCTTTGAGGTAGACGATACCCGCCGAATCATAGCCACGGTACTCAAGCTTTTTTAATCCTTCCAGCAAGACAGGAACGACCCGTCGCTTTCCCGCATAACCGACAATACCGCACATTATATACTCCCGCTAACTATCTTGAAGTTTGAATGATTCTAGCTTAATAAGTATTTTATCAATACTTTAGCATAACATTACCATTTCAGGTTTTACGAGTTTTTTCTTTGCTCGATCTTAAAAAAAGGGTACCTTTCTGCGGGTTTAAACTCACTATGAAAAATCTACTCATTATGGTCATTTTATGAATGAAAGAGACCGCTTAAAAAGCATCATTCTTGAGAAATCATACCGAAAGGGAACCTTCACCCTGACGTCTGGTAAAACATCAGATTTTTATATCGACGGCAAACAGACGACACTGGATGCGGAAGGCGGCTATCTTTGCGGAAAGTTATTGTTTGATCTGATCAATTCGGGATCGGATCCGATACAGGCCGTCGGCGGCATGACCCTTGGCGCCGATCCACTCGTCACTGCGGTGTCCGTAGTCAGTTTTCTTGAGCAGTCCCCCATTCCCGCTTTTATCGTGCGCAAAGAGGCTAAAGGACATGGGACAGGCAATTATATTGAAGGGTTGAAAAACCTCCCCGAAGGGTGCCGGGTTGCACTTGTCGAAGATGTGGTAACCACTGGCGGTACGCTGCTAAAGGTTATTGAACGGGTTGAGTCCGCCGGTTTTGTTGTCGGACTCGTTGTCACCATAGTCGACCGGCAGGAAGGCGGGGCCAAAATTCTGGAACAACAGGGGTATCCACTGAAATCCTTATTTACTCGGGAAGAACTGCTGAGCACATGATGGAATGTATTAAATGCGAAGGTACGCTGGAAGTATTCAGGATATGTCGAGCGATAAAGATGCGCTGCAATCAGAGCAATGCAACCTTTGCGATACATGAAGTGGCCTATCAACTCGACAAGGAAACGGAGTGTCTTCTGGAGCAATACAACGTTATAATCTACGACTAAGGAATGTACTTTTTCAGCAGATACCACATCTGCCTAGATGTATTAAATCGGTATTATTTACTGGTATTTATGTAAAAACAGATTATCATTTAGTTACAATCGGTACCATTAATATCATACTGTGAAGGGCATGAGGATATGGAATCTACTGATATCAACAGACCAATGCAGAGTAATGTTATTAAAGCTTTTGTATCAGATGATGGACTTGCTGCAATAATCTGCCCAAACTGTGGCCTAACAAAACAAATACCAATAGCTGACTACAGCGGAAAAGGCCAAACCCTAAAGGTACGTTGCAGATGTAAACAGCTCTTTACCATCCGACTTGAATTTCGACAAAGTCATCGAAAAAGAACTGCTCTGTCAGGAACCTATCTGATTCTTTCTAAGCAGGGTGGAGGCTCTGCTCTTATCCAGGATCTCTCCAAAGACGGAATTGGTATTATGGTTTCAGATTTTCACAAGGTAAGAGTAGGGCAAAAACTTCAGATCAACTTTTCTCTTGATGACCGAAAGCAGACACCGCTGCAAAAAAAGGCAACAGTCAAATCAGTTAACGAGAATCGTATCGGTTGTGAATTCAGTAAAATGCACGCCTTTGAGAAAGATCTAGGGTTCTACCTGCGAGTCTGACCTTCCTTGAGTCAGCTTAATAAGCTCTGCTACTAACCGGCGATAACCTTCCGCATCATCTGTTGGGCCTTATCAATAAAGGGCTCAAACGTCCTCCGGTTCAGAGCACTTATGCCAATGCCTTCTTTATCAACAGTCCTGCTCTGATCCTCACCCATTTCTATCAGATCAATTTTATTAAAAACTTTGAGACAGGGTATCATCCCCAACTCGAGTTCCACCAGCAATTTCTCCACAACCTCCATCTGATAGCGATAGGAAGGGTTGGAAAAATCGATTACATGTACCAGTAGATCTGCCTCTTCCAATTCTTCAAGGGTCGCTTTGAAGGCCTGTAGCAGATCTTTAGGGAGATTGTTAATAAAGCCGACAGTATCAGTGATGATCACCTCGATGTCTTGGGGAAAGCGTAATCTTCGGCTGGTAGGGTCCAGCGTTGCAAAAAGTTTGTCTTCAGCAATAATATCGCTTTGAGTCAAAGAGTTGAGAAGTGTCGATTTTCCAGCATTGGTATAGCCAACCAGTGAAATAACCGGCAGATCCTTTTTTCTCCGTTTAGCTCTTCTTCGATATCTCTCCTGACTGACCCCTTTCAACTCTTTTGCAAGCCGTGCCAGACGATCATTTATACGCCGACGATCGATTTCCAGTTTGGTCTCGCCCGGCCCCCGGGCACCGATTCCCCCGGTTAACCTTGACAGGGCATCATCTCTAGAAGACAGTCTCGGCAACATATATTTCAACTGCGCCATCTCCACCTGGAGTTTACCCTCCCGACTCATGGCCCGGTGAGCAAAGATATCCAGAATAAGCTGGGTGCGATCTATAACCCGAAGGTCGGTAAATTCGGTGATTGATCGGATCTGCGAAGGATTAAGTTCCTGGTTGAAGATGAGAAGATTGGCATCAAGGCGTAATGCGGCAATGATAATTTCGGTTAATCGACCCTTGCCAAGTATAAATCGCGGATTAATCTTCCTGCGGCGCTGCAACACTTCATCCAATACAACGATATTGTCCGATCTGGACAACTCTTTAAGCTCAATCAACGAAGACTCCGCCTGTCTGCGCGATTCAGTACTGACACTTATCAGAATTGCCCGGTCTCTGGCCTGATCGACCTGTGACGTTAATTGGCGCCTGGCAAACTCTTCTTCCAGCGCCCTGACCAACTCCTCGAGATCATCGATCTGCCCGGCCGGATGCACTGGCTGCAGAAAACTCCACATTTCTTTCTCTTCTGCAAACGGCAACAGATGGGCGGAGTAGAGGTTCTCAGGCAATCCATCTTCGGTGATTTTCAGTACCGAGATCAAGTCAAGTCTGAGAAAGAGCAGATCCATCAAGTCATCATCGCTGATATCCTCTCCTCCCGGATGGGTATGAACGAGGCGGAGTCCCCTGAGTCTGCCGCCTGTAGAGCGGATCTGGGAAAGTTTCGGAATCATCAGTCCGCTGTGATCACCGATAATCACATGTTCAATCTTACCTGAACGATGGATAAGCAGACCTATCTGTCTATTTAATTCGTGCGAGAGTTCACAGATACTTCTGGCCATTTCAGGGCCAATAATGAGATCCCGCTGAACTCTGCGGCTGCCGATCCGTTCCAGGGTCTTTAGTTGGTTCTTCTTCAGCCCCTGTATATTTCCACAGACTCTGGCGATGATTATTTCTCCAATGGTTGCTCTGGACTGCCGTTTGCTGGCAACGGCCACTGGGCGGTGGCCATCGAATTATCCGCATCTTTTCGAGGGCATACACTTACATAGGTGTAGCTTTTCCAAATGGGATCCTGATAGGACTTATGGCAATCCACACAGAGTCCAACCCGAAGAATTTTGCGAAGTTCATCACCATTGAAAGAGCGCAAATCCGGTCTTGATCCATGCTGTAACTGTGTACCATCAAGTGCCACAAAATTGTCCATTCCGGGTGTAGATCCGGCCTCGGTCATGATTCCTTTGTCCAGCGGACTGAAGCGTATCTGACCATCTACCACTGACAACGTTCCCTCGCCAAGTCCAACGGTTTTGGGAGAAGCATGGCAATCAACACATTCCCTCCCTTTTTCCTGGGTAGTGTGGGGGTTAATAGCAGCCATCGTAAAGCGGTTGAAACTGTCTTCGAGTTTTCCCTTTTCGTCAATGAGTGTTACAATATCCTGACAGCCCGGGGTGACAATAACGATTTCTTCCTGCCATACTCCGAGCATCGGTTTTCTATAGCGGATATATGATCTACCTTCTTCCCAGAGGCCAGCAGTCTGCTCCAGACTCAGTTTATCCAGATGGGTTTGTGACTTGTCTCGTTTGGCATGGCAGCCGTAGCATTGCGGCACCCACGTTGAATGGCAGGCTTCACAGGTTACCCGCTTGTGTGGTTCGAAATCGCAGACACCGGGTTTGGGTTTTCGCAAATCATAGAGTCTGTCATCATTTTTCCCACGGAGTAAATTTCTGCCTTCAGCGAACTCTACGTTGGTCAGCTCATTTTGTTTCCTTGTGGTTCCAGGTTGTTCCGAATGACATACTTCACAGGAGATCTCGAGCTGTTCTTCATAATGAGCATAGCTGGTCCCATCGCCCATGACTTCTTCTCTGGTATGACAATCGACGCAAGCCATTCCCCTTCGATGATGAATATCATCAGCCAGTTTCAGATAGAAGCGATCTCCCGGCATTCTCTGCGATGATAGTCCGCCTGCTTCATATGGCGTACCGTAACCTTCCGACTCAAATACCCCTATGTAGGCCAGTCCGATCCGTCCCGACCGGTTATGACAGCGGATACAATTATCATCAATCACCTTTCGAGTGATTAACGGGTGTATCTTCTCAAGAATATTTTCTTCATCGTCTAATATTTCATCATCGGATTCGATTACCGGATTTCGCTCATACCCTTCCGGCATCACGAAATGGCAGGCCGAGCAGCCGCCTCCTTTTTCATTAAAAAAAGTTGGTGCACCGGGAAGATCGTTTTTCTGTTTCCACAGATGACAGGTGGCACACAGCTTGCGGTAATAATCCAGAGCCAGAGAAGTTTCGCCACTGTCTATCAGGTTTTTTACTGTCAAATCAGTATTCTGAGATTCACTTTCTCCCCAGTAATATAAAAGTGTCCCAAGAATACCCCGGTTTGTGGCCATCAGGGAATTTTTAACTTTTTTAACATCAGCGGGATGGCAGCCTTCGATACCGCATGTTTTCTCGACAACCCGTAAGTCCCCTGGATTATTTATAATTCCAGTATGCGCCTTGCCTTTTTCGATTGCCAACGGATCGCCAAGATGACAGGGGGTGCATCCGATCACCTTGACGTCATGGGCCGGATCAAGTTTTTCTTTGGTATGGCAGAACAGGCACATATCAACCCTTCCCAACGTGGTGATGTAGATCTGTTCTGGGCGTTCAAGATGGTACTCGCGATATATCAGAACAGCTGTCAGGACAACCAGAACAATAGCAGAGATACCGGTTAAAAATTTAATATTTACTGCTTTTTTATTACTTTCGGTGGTCACAAATCAACCCTGATAATTCTGGACATTGGGTAACCGCCTGCCAAAACCAAAGGCTTTGCTGGTAACTTTAAGACCGATGGGAGCCTGTTTACGTTTATACTCGTTTATCCGAACACGGCGGACAACATCGTTGACGATATCCTGATCGAAGCCCTGATTGATTATCTCCTCACTACCCCGCCCATCTTCAAGATATAACTCCAGTATCTGATCGAGCAGATCGTAAGGTGGTAGATCATCCTGATCATATTGATCCGGCTTCAACTCGGCCGACGGTGGTTTTTCAAGAATACGAATCGGGATGATTTCCTTTTCGCGGTTAATAAAACGAGCCAGTTCATAAACCAGCTGCTTCGGAACATCGGAGATCACCGCCAGTCCTCCACTCATATCTCCATACAAGGTGCAATACCCTACCGCCATCTCACTTTTGTTGCCGGTTGTCAGAAGCAGATGACCGAATTTATTTGATAATGCCATCAACAGATTACCTCTTATTCTGGCCTGGATATTCTGTTCGGTCACATCTTCTTCCATGCCGGCAAACAGATTCTCAAATGTATGCAAATATTGCTCAAACAGATCCCCTATCGGAACTACTTCAAACCGGCAGCCGCATCTCCGTGCCAAGGCCTCGGCATCTTCAAGCGATTCAGCGGAGCTGTAGGGAGAAGGCAAGGCAATGCCAAGTACATTTTCAGGACCCAGAGCCTGAACAGCAAGGGCTGCGGTGACAGCTGAATCTATGCCTCCCGAAAGTCCAAGTACTGCTTTGTTGAATCCACTTTTATTCAGATAATCATAAACGCCCATGACCAGGGCGTCATGAACCATTTTTATCTCGTCAACCGGTTCTTCCTGGTGTATTTCACCGGTCCAGCTCCGAGTATCCACAACAATCATATCTTCTTTAAAGGATTCGGCCCGGGCAATTGTCTTACCTGTGGCATCGAGTGCCAGGCTGCTGCCGTCAAAGAGAAGTGAATCCTGTCCGCCAACCTGATTTACATAAACGAATGGCGTTTTATATTGAGCTGAAAGCGATGAGAAAATTTTGTTTCTGACATCTGACTTGCCACGATGATAGGGGGAGGCAGAGACATTTACAATCAGGTCTATGTGATCATTGCTGCGCTTAGCCGTATCGAAAAGATTTGCCAGAGGCCTGCTTCGATAAGCCCCGACTTCATAGTGCCAAATATCCTCGCAGACGGTCAAGCCAATGGTCAGGCCATCATAGGTGAACAGCTCGGAGGGTGGTCCCGGCTCAAAGTACCGATTCTCATCAAATACATCGTATTCGGGCAGCAGCTGTTTTCTGGTTTTATGAATAATTTTTCTGTCTTTTGCCACAAAAACTGAGTTATACAGCTTTTTTCCCTGCTGACCGGCTCTTTTTTCAAAGCAGCCAAACATGATCGGTATTGCAGGAACATTTTCAATAAGCCGTTCTATCGCAGCTTCATGATCTTCAACAAAGGACGACCGCTCCAGCAGATCCAGAGGCGGATATCCGGAAACAACAAGTTCCGGGAAGATGGCAAAATCACAGCCTTTCTCAATTGCCCGTGCAGCATAGTCTGCTATTTTTCTACAATTACCGCCAAAATCACCAATCACCGGGTTTATTTGAATCAATGCTATTTTCAAGGGTCTACTCCAGGATCGCCAATATAATTATTAACAGAACACTATCTTATAGCCGTTGTCAAAGATAGCAGAATCATGGAAAAATTCCAGACATCCGTTAAGCAGTTTGCAATTATAATGGTATTTCTATCTTTGGTAGCGGTTTACCGCACGATTATGCTCGCGTAGACTTTTTGAAAAATGGTGAGAGCCGTCATTTTTAGACACGAAGTATAGATATTTTGAATCTGCTGGGGTGAGAACGGCTTGAAGAGCCTCTCTACCCGGACTGCAGATAGGACCCGGCGGTAAACCGGGTATCTGGTAGGTGTTATAGGCGGTTTTTGTTCGCAACTGGATTTTGGTAAGCGTGCCGTCAAAGTCCTTGATTCCATAAATCACCGTTGGATCTGACTGCAGCTTCATTTTTTTATCAAGCCGATTCAAAAAAACTGCGGCAATCAGGCTACGCTCTTCAGCGTTTCCAGTCTCTTTTTCGACTATGGAAGCAAGGGTAAATACCTGATGCCTGCTCAGTGAGCTTTCTCCCCGATACAGCCCCTGCCAGATATCAAGTGAACGATTCACCAGTTTTCGAATCAGCACTTTTTCATCACTTGCAGGCCGCATCAATCGATAGGTATCTGGAAACAGGTAACCTTCCAGGCTTTCCAGTTCCGTTAAACCAAGCTCATCAATAAATTGAGGATCTCGGCACAGCGCAATAAAACGACTTTTATCCGCCCAATCATCGTTATGAAAAATATCTGCAATCTCAGAAATATTCAATCCTTCGGCAATGGTGATCTGATGCTGAATCGGCCGAGCGGCAACAAGCTCGTTGATCACGTCTACCGGTGTCTGGTTGCTTGACAACTTAAATTCCCCTGCCGGCAATTTGGCAGAAACCCGCATCAACTTGGTCAGCAGACCAAAACGCAGATCATTGTGGATTAATTTTGCTTCATCAAGCAAGGTACCAATCCCTGCAACCGTGGTTCCTCGTGGAATAAATACGGTACTCGTAGGTTCGATCTTTGCAGGGCCGGGAGTCAAGGCATAGTGTCCAAACCACCAGGAGATGGAAGCAATTGCCACCAACGCAATAAGGGATGCCCGGAGGACACCCCTTATTGGTAGTTTTTTCTTTTGCTGCTTCCGATCTGATTGGTCGGCCGGTTGCACGTCTACTTTTTCCGACGCCTCGGTTTATCGTTTTTTATAAAGGCCAGCGTTATTACTTCGTCCATATCCTTGACGGCATGAAAATTCATCCGTTTCCTGATATCTTCCGGAATCTCGACAAGCTCTTTCTGGTTCTGTTCCGGTATAATCACATCTATAATACCGACCCGTAATGCAGCCAGGGCTTTTTCCTTCAACCCACCAATGGGCAGTACCCTGCCCCGCAGGGTAACCTCGCCGGTCATTGCCAGTTCCCTTCTGAGTTTCTTTCCGGAGATGGCCGAATAAAGTGCCGTGGCTATGGTTATACCAGCCGAAGGACCATCTTTGGGTATGGCCCCGGCAGGAACATGGATATGAATATCCGTTTTATCAAAATAGTCATCTTTGACTTTGAGATCTTCTGAGCGGCTGCGACAATAAGTCAAAGCCGCCTGGGCAGATTCTTTCATCACATCACCCAATTGACCGGTAAGAATCAGCTTACCTTTACCCGGCATCAAATTGACTTCGATGTGCAGGATTTCCCCGCCGTATTCAGTCCAGGCAAGGCCTGTTACCAGTCCGGGCTGGTCGAGTGTCTCGATTTCCGATTCTGGTATGGTTTTTGGCGGACCCAGGTATTTGTCAAGATTTCTGGTTGAAACGGAGTATGGACCTTTTCCGCCTTCGGCAATTTTACGGGCAATTTTACGGCAGATTTTGGAGATTTCCCGTTCCAGATTTCTCAGTCCAGCCTCTTGGGTGTAATGGGTGATTATCCGGGTGATCGTGGCACCACTCATTTTCAGTTGGCTCTTTTTAATACCGCTTTCGCCGATCTGCCTCGGTACCAGGTAGCGATTGGCAATTACCAGTTTCTCTTCTAGCGTATACCCGGACAACCTGATCACTTCCATCCGGTCCAGGAGCGGTCCGGGAATAGTATCGGACATATTGGCCGTGGTGATAAACATCACCTTGGACAGATCAAAAGGCAGATTCAGGTAATGATCGGAAAACTCGAAATTCTGTTCCGGGTCCAACACTTCAAGCAGGGCCGAAGAAGGGTCTCCCCGATAATCGGCGCCAATTTTATCAATCTCGTCCATCATGAAAACCGGGTTATTGGATTTAACCGTTTTCAGTCCCTGGATTATCCTGCCGGGCATTGCCCCGATATAAGTGCGGCGATGACCTCTAACCTCAGCCTCGTCCTTCATGCCACCAAGCGACAATCGGTGAAATTTTCGCCC
>JAQYVS010000394.1 GCA_030145365.1 Desulfofustis sp.
GGCCGTTAAGCGGCACGTATTCATTAAGCCATTTCAGGGTAAGTTTCATGATGCTTTTCTTTAGAACTGTTCGAGGAAACGCAGGTCATTTTCATAAAATAAACGAATATCATCAATACCGTATTTGAGCATGGCTATGCGTTCTACACCGAGTCCAAAGGCAAAACCACTATACACATCGGGATCATAGCCAACCATCTTCAACACTTCTGGATCGATCAAACCTGCACCGAGAATCTCCAACCATCCGGTTCGTTTGCACACCCGACAACCAGAACCTCCACAAATTACACAGGCAATGTCTACTTCTGCGCTAGGTTCGGTGAATGGAAAAAAGCTGGGACGAAATCGCAAAACAAGATCATCATTGAACATTTTCTGAGTGAAACTGGTCAGGACACCTTTCAGGTCGGCAAAAGAAACATTTCTATCAACGAGAAAACCTTCTACCTGATGAAACATCGGTGTATGAGTTATGTCTGAATCACATCGATAAACCTTGCCCGGCGCAATATAGCGCAAAGGCGGGTCTTGAGCCTCCATGATCCTGGCCTGCATAGGGGAAGTATGAGTCCGAAGCAAGATTGAATCAGACACATAAAATGTATCGTGCATATCACGAGCTGGATGATGCTCCGGGATATTGAGTGCTTCAAAATTGTACCGATCAAGCTCAACATCAGGACCTTCAGCAACAGCAAATCCCATACCTTCGAAAATGGAGCAAATTTCCTCCATCACCTGGGTAACAGGATGCAATTTTCCAAAAGGAACGCTACGCCCGGGCAAGCTAAGATCTTCGCTTGCCCCGGAAGCACTCGAAGGAGTACTGATTTCGACAGACTTCTGTTCAAAACGCTCCTCAATGTTATGTTTTATAACATTGGCGAGCTGTCCCAACCGTGGACGATCCTCCTTGGGAACTTGCCCAAGTTGGCGCATAACAGTGGAGAACAGACCTTTACGACCCAGAAATTTAACCCGAAAGGACTCAAGGCTGGAAGAATCTAATGCATCAATTTCAGCCGCAGCTTCTTGTTCAAGCCTTTTCAGCTCATCTTCCATAGGACTTATCAGGAAGCTGAAGCAGCTTTCACAACCTCGCTAAAGGCGTTCGGATCAACAATCGCCAAATTAGACAGAACTTTGCGATCCAGCTCGATATCAGCAACTTTCAATCCATTTATAAAACGGCTGTAACTAATGCCATTCATTTTAGCTGCAGCAGATATACGTGTAATCCACAGGCGACGAAAATTTCTTTTATTGGTTCTGCGATCACGATAAGCAAAACTCAGTGCACGGTCTACAGCTTCAGTGGCTGTTCTGTATAAACGATGCTTTGCTCCACGATAGCCTTTGGCCATCTTCAACACTTTATTTCTTCTGCGACGTGCTTTAAATCCGCGAGTAACGCGTGCCATCTTTCTACTCCAATTATTATAAACTTTTTACTTTAACAGAAAGGATAACGTTTCCAATTTAACTCTCTTATAAATAAGGGAGCATACGTTTAACTGATTTCCTGTCAGACTCAGCGATTAAACCGCCCTTACGCAGATTACGTTTGCGCTTGGTCGATTTTTTGGTCAGGATATGGCTGCTAAACGCTTTGCGGCGTCTTATCTTGCCGGAGCCAGTAGCTTTGAATCGCTTTGCTGCTCCCCTGTTTGTCTTTACTTTTGGCATGATACTTCTCCTTCATTATACGGACAGCATAACCATCCGGGTATTAAATATCAGTTTTTATTTTATATAGAAGGTCAATAATTATTTCGGACCAACAAACATTACAAGTTGTCGTCCTTCCATCATTGGTTCCTGTAAAATATTGCAATCCTCTCGAAGAGTATCGGCAATTCTAGTAAGCGCATCAAGCCCGATAGTTTGGGCATAAACGATTTCACGACCACGAAAACGCATGGTGACCTTAACCTTGTTTTTTTGGCCCAGAAATTTCTTTATCTGCTTAATTTTGAAGTTAAGGTCATGGGTTTCAGTCTTGGGACGAAACTTGATTTCCTTGGTCTCAACAACAGTTTGTTTTTTCTTCGCTTCTTTCAGTTTTTTACTCTGCTCATAGCGGTATTTATCAAAATCCATTAACCGGCAAACTGGTGGATCTGCCTTGGCCGACACCTCAACCAAATCAAGATCGTTTTCATAGGCTTTATTCAAAGCTTCTTGACGCGATACAACTCCTAACG
This sequence comes from Desulfofustis sp., assembly GCA_030145365.1. GTDB lineage: Bacteria > Desulfobacterota > Desulfobulbia > Desulfobulbales > Desulfocapsaceae > JABDQA01. The sequence goes on from JAQYVS010000394.1 coordinate 2,208, forward strand.
GTTCGCCATCAAAATTAACAAGGCTAACTTCAATAGCGGTAATCTCCTCGTTAACACATGCTTTGATTTCTTGCTT
>JAQYVS010000422.1 GCA_030145365.1 Desulfofustis sp.
GGAAAAACTTGGAATCAACGCTGCAGTTATTAACCCCCGATTTATTAAACCACTTGATAATGAGTTGATCTGCGACTGGGCCAGCAAGACAGGCAGGGTTATGACCATTGAAGACAATGTACGACAGGGCGGTTTCGGAAGTGCGGTTCTGGAACTATTCAGTCGCTGCGGATTAGCCAATATTAAAACGACGCTACTTGCCCATCCCGACCGATTCCTTGAACACGGTCCTCAGAAAACGCTCTGGCGCAACAGCTCCATCAATTCAGTTTCAATCACCGAGGCGGCGCTGCTCCTGATGAAGCGTTAGACCTTGATAGGTTTACGGCCAGTTGGGCCTCTGCTACAATTGCAAAGTGCCGGGCTATAGATGATAGTAGGTTTTATACCACTTCACAAACTGAGAAATACCATATTCAAGGCTGGTGTTGGGGCGATAATCAAAATCCCTGACCAAATCATCCACGTCGGCATAGGTTGCCGGTACATCTCCAGGCTGCATATCAAGAAACTTTTTAGTCGCCGTTATTCCGAGACACTCCTCCAGTACCTCAATATAACGCAATAACTTTTCCTTATTGTTGTTGCCGATATTATACACCCGATACGGGCAATAGGAACTGGCTGCATCCGGCGAGTCGCCGCTCCAGTCAGGACTTGGCTCAGGAATTTTAAAAATCACCCTGCAAATACCCTCAACAATGTCGTCTATATAGGTGAAATCTCGTTCCATATTGCCATGGTTAAAAACATTTATTGGCTCCCCGGCCAGCATCGCCTTTGTAAAAAGAAACAGCGCCATATCTGGACGTCCCCAGGGACCGTAGACAGTGAAAAACCTCAGCCCTGTTGTTGGCAGGTTGTATAAATGACTGTAGGTATGAGCCATAAGCTCATTTGCCTTTTTTGATGCGGCATACAGCGATACAGGATGATCAACATTGTCATGAACCGAGAATGGCATACGGGTATTAGCTCCATATACCGAACTTGACGAGGCATATACAAGATGCTTTACCCCATTATGTCGACACCCTTCCAGAATATTTACAAATCCCACCAGATTTGTATCGACATAGGAATGAGGATTAATCAGGGAGTATCTCACCCCTGCCTGGGCTGCAAGATTTACGACCACATCGAATCGATACTTGCGAAACAGTTCTTCCATTTGTTGGCGGTTACCGATGTCAGCATCTTCATGGATGAAATGTTCGCCTTCGGCAAGTGCTGCCATCCTGTCACGTTTCAGCTTTGGATCATAATAGTCGTTTACATTATCAAGTCCGACGACGGTAATATTTTTAGCTGTTAGGCGCTGTGACAAATGAGCACCAATAAAACCCGCGGCCCCAGTTACAAGAATTGTTTTCATACCCAGATATTTCCCTAATAAATTACAGGAGACTCCTTTTGTTTATTTGAAGAGAGGAGTCTCATGATAAAAAATCTCATATCAATCGTCAAAATCGCCTTCAGGCCCCTTATCGACATCAAGTGTTTTTGCTCGTTCAACAATTTTTTCTCTGGTCCATTCTGCGGGATCTTCAATTCTCGAAGCAGTCGCACCGATATCAAATGAGCCGGCGTCGACAAGAAGTTCCTGAGCAATCGGCGCGGTATCCGCAGCATTAAAAACTGAAACAAGCATGGTATAGACAAATTTCTCGACCCGACTCACCATTCTTTGACGCACTTCTATTGGTTGGGACATCAGCCAGTTGTCCACCGGTAAATTTAAATTCTTGAAATTACCTGCGTTCCAGCCCTTATCTTTAGCAAGAGCAGTCATTCGTGCCCAGACGTCTTCCGTCACACCTTCACCACTAACTTTCCTGAAGTTGCCGGAATCGTCGATCATTGCGTTACCGTTGTCGTTAACATCGACTCCCCAGGATACCATCTGCAGGGCTGTGGCCACGTTGGCTTTGGTAGTATTGGTACGTGAAGCGATATCTCTTAAGCGCTCTGAACTGTTGCCAGAGGTACCGTGCTGGGCACCTGCGACCTTATACGGTTCAAGAGTTTTGTGAATTTCAGCGGTCAGATCGACCTGGATGCCTTCGCCACTGGCTTCGATTCCATGGGCAGAACCGTTATTCAAAGCGATCCAGTTCGGGAAGATATCATGAGCATTGAGCCCTTTGATTAAAAAGCCCGCATCATCCACTGTTGAAAGTCCCTGGTTCCCTTTTATCTCTCCCACCTCGGTTTCAAGACCTGACCAGGAAGGAATAAATTTATTCAGTTCAAGATTGGCCAAAAGATTTAAATCATCAGGCATGTGCGAGGCATCGACTGCAATCGAAGTTATTCCTGCTTCGAAGAGTGTTGGTATCTCAAGCTTTGCCGCTTCAACATCCTGTTCTGATTTAATACCATAATGATCAGCATGAACTGCCACCGGAATGGTTATTCCCAGCTCATTACATGCGCCGTCCACTAATCGTGCGATATTCCAGAAATTGACCGGACAATAATTGGACTCTGACTTTGCTATTTCGATGATCAGAGCGGCATTTGCCCGCTGTGCGGCAAGAAGAGCTCCCTGGATGACAAAGAAATTTCTGCCGTTGGCTGCCATGGTCATGGCTTTCGATTTTTTCCTCATCGCCTGGTCTATGGCTTTCCCACTTACCAGCAGCGCCCGTGAATGTGGAAATATTTTTTTAATTGTAGGCGGTCTTCCTACTTCAAGCGCCTTTTCGAACAATGAATCAGAAACCATCGGTAACCTCCAAAATAGTTGCGTTTTGCGAAATTATTTTTGTCTAACACAGTCTCGATACCAAGCAGTACCAAAAGTATTAATAAAACAGAATTTTCAATCTACATAGATGAGAAGCATAGAAAATCGTTATTACTTACGAAAAGCAATTTCTCATCATATAATGCACAATGATTGATAAATCCAGAGACGCGTCTTGATTTTACTCTACAGCCTTGAAACCAGAAAATGGTTTGCGGCCAAAAAACCAGACAGCGAGCACACTCACTTCGTATAAGATCAGCAGAGGGACACCCATCATCATCTGATTGACAATGTCAGGAGTTGGAGTCAGGATTGCGGCAATAACAAAGTTAATCAGTATCGCATATTTTCGATTTCTATTTAAAAATGAAACAGACACCACGCCGGCTTTGGCTAAAAAAACCATCATTACCGGCATTTCAAAGATAACGCCAAAGGCAATGAGAAGCCTTAAAGCCAGGGAAAAATATTCACTGATCGCCGGCAATGAAGTAAGAAACTCATTATTATAACCAACTAAAAATTTAAAGGCCGGTGGAAAAACAAGAAAATAGCCAAAGGCCGTTCCTGAAATAAAAAAGATCGTCGATATCAGTGTAAAAGGTATTACCACCTGTCTTTCATGCCGATATAAACCTGGAGCGACAAAACGCCAGAATTGAAAGAAAATAACCGGGCTGGCAAGAAGTATTCCGCAGACCAGGGCAAGTTTTAGATAAAAAAAAACCCTTCCTGATATGAGGTAAAAATTAGGCTCGTTCCATCCGGCAATACTTCTGTAAGCGGTTTGAAAAACCAGGTGCCAATGGGCCGAATAACCAGATAAGAGAGACAGAATCCGACAAATATTGCGATAAAGGAATAAATCAGACAACTTCGTAATTCACGAAGGTGTTCGGTCAGGGGTTGGTCTTCGAATGTATCGGCTTTATTGCTCACGTTGTTGTTCGTCTTGGTCTGTACAATTTATCTCATGGGAATCACTGAAACAGCAAAGGACTGCATACCATTTGAAGAACATTTTTGCAATATTTGGCTTGTATTAATAATTACGGTACAATAGCCTAATTTGAATCGTGATATACAAATCTTAATCTCATTACATTTATATCTATGACTACGATACTGATTGTTGACGACGAAAAAAGCATGCGTGATTTTTTAAACATTCTGTTAGTCAAGGAAGGCTATGAAGTCTTTACGGCCCCCGACGGTGATCAGGCTTTGAAACTCATCAGTGATAATCAGATAAACCTGGTGATCTCCGATATTCGCATGCCCGGCATCAGCGGCCTGGAACTTCTTGCCCGTATCAAAGAGGAGCCAGAAGATATACCCGTCATCATGATAACTGCATTTGCCTCGCCAAATGACGCGGTCATGGCTATGAAAAACGGAGCTTATGATTATATATCCAAACCCTTTAATGTCGATGAAATAAAATCGGTCATCTACACCGCCACCAACAGGGAAGATTCAACATTAAAGCCCAAGCAGGCCGAAGAACTTTTTCCTGAAATAATCGGCAAGAGCAAGGAAATGTTGAAGATTTTCGACATGATAAATCGAATAGCTCCAACACCTGCCAACGTCTTAATTTATGGCGAGTCTGGAACCGGCAAGGAGCTAGTTGCCCAGGCAATCCATAAAAAGAGCAAGGTCTATCCCAACCCATTTGTACCAATCACCTGCAGCGCCATTCCTGAAGAGCTGATGGAAAGCGAACTGTTTGGCCATCTGAAGGGATCCTTCACCGGGGCAATCTCTGACAAACACGGATTGTTCCAAGAGGCAAATCGTGGTACCGCATTTCTGGACGAAATTGGCGAACTTACACCGATCATTCAAACCAAATTACTGCGCGTTCTCCAGGAAAGAGAAATCAAACCGGTGGGAGGTACAAAGCTTATACCCATCGATGTTCGAATTATTGCAGCGACAAATCGAATTCTTGAGGATGAAATTCAAGCCGGCAGGTTTCGAGAAGATCTGTTTTATCGACTGGCCGTCGTCCCTATCAGGGTTCCTTCTCTGAGAGAGCGAAAAAGCGATATTCCCCAGTTAGTTAACCATTTTCTAAAAAAGTATTCTACGCTGCTCGGCAAGGAAATCAGTGAAATATCCTCTTATGCTCTAGAAGTTCTTATGGATTATGATTTCCCCGGTAATGTCCGGGAGCTTGAAAATATTATTGAACGTGGAGTTGCGCTTGAGTCTTCTTCCATCATTTTACCAGAAAATCTATCATTGACCGGTTCGTTAAGACGGAAGCAAACCATACACGTGGGTGAATCCGGCTTTATAGCCGTGGAAAATGAAGAAGAACTATTTGCAAGAGGACTCGATGATGTTGTTTCCGATCTGGAAAAAAGGCTGATTATTCACGCTCTGGAACAAAGCGGAAATTCAAAGACAAAAGCTGCCGAACTGTTAAGAGTGAGCTTTAGATCATTGCGGTACAAGACCAAGAAATATGAGTTGTAAACCATATAATGAAATTTTTTAGATTCCCGGAAAACCAGCCCTATCCATTTTCGCTTGGAGAACTTCTAAAACAGCAGCTTTTCTGGCTGCTGTTGTTGCGTATCGTTTTGTATTCGCTCATTATGTTGGTCAGTCTCCTGCTTCTTGACGAACGTTTTGAAGCCATCGTCATGCCTCCAAGTCTACTGGTTTTATTTACGTTGATCGTCTATCTTGCAACCATCGTCTCCGCTTTTACACTGATGCAGTCCCAAGGTGAATACCGCCGATTCGGATTCATTCAGACTCTCTTTGATGCAGTCTTTGCCTCTATGCTGGTTTATCTTACTGGAGGGTCCCAATCCATTTTTTCATCGGTCTATTTTTTTCCGATCATTGCCGGCGGGCTTCTGATACCGATGAAAGGCGGTCTCATCGGAGCTGCCGCATCTACTCTTCTTTACGCACTTATTCTCGGGCTGGAGATTTTCAATTATTTACCGGACTATGTCCTTTTCTCATCGTCATTTCATACGCTTGACCTCTTCAACTCAAGCCACCAGTTCGCCACCAAGGGTCTGACCTTCTTTCTTGCTGCCTTTATCAGTGCCCTTTTCGGATCGATGCTTCGCTCAACTACCAAAGAGTTGTCAAGCACACAGCTTGAATTTGGACGCCTCTCCCAGCTCTATAAAGAAATTTTCGACAACATTGCCACCGGCATTATAACCATAGACGGCTCTCAAGTGATTACCTCGGCCAACAATGCCACAGTAAGCATAACCGGCCTTCCGTTTCTTGATATGGTCGGCAGACAATTGTCTGAAATCTTTCCCGAAATTAACGTAACCAGTGAATCTTTTCGAAATGCTTGTGATTTTAAACGACTCGATAATCAAAAGATCCGGCTCGGTTATGCACTGACATCTCTTAATCAGTCTCTTGACAATGACGCTTCGCTAAAAGCTGATCCCAAAGAGAACATCACCATCATCACCCTGAAAGACATTGGTGAAATTGAACGTTTGGAAAATCAGATGAGGCAGGCAGAAAAACTTGCCGCCATCGGTATGATGAGTGCCTCAATTGCCCATGATTTCAGAAATCCTCTGGCTGCAATATCCGGTTCAGCCCAGATCCTTGCAGAAGAGTTCTCTGATAAAACTGATACTCAGGACCCGAACTACCAATTGACCAAAATTATAGTCCGCGAATCCGATCGGCTGGCCAATACGATTACTAATTTTCTTAGATTTGCCAGGCCGGAAAACATTGATCGTGAATGGTTTCAATTGGCTCCCTGCCTCAAAGATATACTCCAGGTTTCTAGAGCCGATCAACGATGGCCTGCCACCTGCGAGGTCACAATTAAGCTGGAACCCAACTTTCGAGTCAGGGGAGACGAAAAGCAGTTATTTAGCGTTATCAGTCAACTCGTGCAGAACGCCGTGCCGTTCTGCACGAAAGGCACGGAACATGTCGAAATCAGCGGCAGCTATCGAAAACTTTCTCATAACAGAGAAATTGCCGAGATTACCATAAGCGATAATGGCAAAGGAGTGAATCCGATAGAAGTTAACAAGATATTTGAACCATTTTATACAACACGTCCCAACGGTACTGGTTTAGGATTAGCAATTGTCAAACAAACCATTGAGGCGCACAATGGTTCCATCAGCGTTAAAAAATCAACTATGGGAGGGGCTTGTTTTGTCCTGCGGTTGCCGCATCCTGACGACAACAATACCGATGAATCTTAATTTCATATAATTCTTCCGGGAAAAGGAAGCGGTGGTGGTTCACCGTGAAGCAAGGACGGTCAAATGGTTAGGCTGGGCATTGCTATACTATTGGACCCAGCGATTCGGTGAAAAGCGCACTGAAGGGTATTACACGGAGTCATGTTTACTGCCCGAGTGCCGACTCAAGACTCTTCCGGGATAGGTCAGACAGATAGAGAAAACTACTCAGAGAAAATTATTCATTTTCTTTCCAAACTCGTGCCCCCAGACCACCCAATTTGCTCACAAGATTTTCGTAACCACGCTCCAAATGATATATCCGTGATATTTCGGTGCGGCCGGACGCTGCAAGCCCGGCTACCACCAGCGAAGAACTAGCCCGCAGATCGGTCGCCATCACTCGGGCTCCACTGAGTCCAGCGGGGCCGCATCCAGTGACGACGGCTGAATGTCCCTCCGTCTGAATCCTGGCCCCCATTCGTCTTAATTCGCCCACGTGCATAAAGCGGTTTTCAAAAATTGTTTCCTTTATTAAGCATATTCCACTACTCAAGGTCATCAAGGCCATGAATTGAGCCTGTAAATCGGTTGGATAGCCTGGATATACCATAGTCTTGATATCAACACCCGTTAATCCATCGCGTTTTTCCGGGTCCATCCTGATGCTGATCGAGCTCTGTTCAATACTGATTTCTGCTCCTGCTTCTGAGAGTTTCCCGAGAAGAGCTGGAAGATGTTTCGGTTCACAATTGGTTAGCTTGGTATCTCCCCCGGCAGCTGCCACAGCAATGAGATAGGTGCCGGTTTCAATACGATCGGGAATAATATCAGTTTCTGAAGACCTGAGCCTGGACACACCGTGAATGGTAATTTGGTCACTTCCGCGCCCTTCTATGTCAGCCCCCATATTGACCAGCATATCAATCAGATTTCCAATCTCGGGCTCTCTGGCTGCATTCTTCAAAATCGTGGTGCCTTCTGCACGTACAGCAGCCATGAGCAAATTCTCAGTGCCTGTTACCGATGGGAAATCAAAATAGATCGTGTTCCCCTTGAGTTTGTCCCCACGAATCGCTTCAACATACCCATGCTCCAGGTTACAGGTAACACCCAGTTTCTCAAAACCATTGATGTGAAAATTGATCGGCCGCTCACCGATTGCACACCCACCGGGCAGCGACACCTTAGCTCTGCCAAGTCTGGAAAGCAGCGGACCGAGCACAAGCACAGAGGCGCGCATGGTTTTTACCAGGTCATATGAGACCTCACAATAAGAGATATCAGAACAGTCGATGAACAGAGTAGACCCTTCCCGACTCCAGACGGCACCGAGTTCACCTATGAGAGACAATATGGTTCTCGTATCCCGTAAGTCCGGAACGTTTCTCAGTACATGGGTTCCCGGAGCCAAAAGTGTTGCCGCAATAAGCGGTAGCGCCGCATTTTTTGCTCCACTTATGGCTACCGAGCCATAAAGAGACCTTCCACCTTCAATTACAAGTTTTTCCATAACGACTCATACCGGTTGATATTACCTGTCTTCTCTTCTCATATGCACAACCCGGTCCCGCCCTGAATAATCCTCTAGAATCTCAACCGAATCGTACATTAAACTTTTTTTATGCGAATGAAACAAGTCCAGGACATCTGCGGCCTGTTGGGAGCCGATTTCCATAAAAAAGTCACCGCCTGGACACAATAGTGCGGGTAAGGCCTCAAGAATTCTTATTATCAGATCAAGCCCAGTTCTCCCTCCATCAAGCGCAAGGCGTGGCTCAAATAGAGCCACTTCCGGTTCAAGATCGTTATCGATTTCTTGGCTGCAAACGTAGGGAGGATTTGAAACAATCAGCCCAAAGAGACTATCCACAGCCAATTCTGAGGCCAAATCAGATTGAATAAACGATATACTGTCCAGCACTCCATGTCTGAGACCATTTTCTCTTGCGATTTCAAGTGCTCCAGCTGATATATCAACGGCGACAACCTCTCTGTTAAGTTCCAGAGCAAGAATGATTGCAATAATACCGCTTCCGCAGCACAAATCGAGGCATTTTCCAAAGGGAAGCTTTTGGTTGCTCCGGGACAGTGCAGTTTCAATTAAAAATTCAGTTTCCGGTCTCGGAATCAGGACGTCGGGAGATACTTTAAAACTATGTGACCAGAATTCCTGCTCGCCGGTTATGTAGGCAACCGGTTCTCGGAGAATTCTTCTCTGCAAAAGCTTGGAAAAACGCTCCAAGCTCTGCTCGTCAATCCGGTCTGTAGATGCTAAGTAAAGAGCAGTTCGTGATTTGTTAAGGCAATACCCGAGAAGAAGTTCAGCATCGATTCGCGCCTGGCTGACACCAACCTGCTCAAGACTGGCTGCGGCTTTCAGCAAGATATCGGCTACCAGCTCGGTCTCCTGAATGTTAGTCGCCAACTCAGCTCCGTTCTACTGAATTTTTTTCAGTTTCTCTTCCTGATCGTAAACCGTCAGCGGTATGATGACTTCATCAAGTTTGCCGTTCATGATCGCTTCCAGTTTATACAGTGTCAGATTGACTCGATGGTCGGTAAGCCTGCCCTGGGGAAAATTGTAGGTGCGGATTCGCTCACTTCTATCGCCACTACCTACCTGGCTTTTGCGATCCTGTGATATTTTATCATGCTGTTCCTGTTCAAGCTTATCGAGAAGACGGGCTCGTAGTACCGTCAATGCCTTGGCTTTGTTTTTATGTTGGGATTTTTCATCCTGGCAGATAACAACAAGTCCGGTTGGTAAATGAGTAATACGTACTGCTGAATCGGTGGTATTAACGCTCTGGCCGCCTGGTCCCGAAGATCGATACACATCAAATTTCAGCTCATTCATATCGATGTCCACATCTACTTCATCGGCTTCTGGTAAAATCGCCACCGTTACAGCTGAAGTATGCACCCTGCCCTGTGCTTCAGTTTCAGGGACACGCTGAACCCGATGGACTCCGCTTTCAAACTTGAGTTTCGAGTAAACCCGATCACCGGTAATCATGGCAATCATTTCCTTGAATCCGCCAATTCCCAATGGGCTGGAGGCCATAACCTCAACTCGCCAGTTCATCGATTCTGCGTAACGGCTGTACATTCTGTAAAGATCTCCAACAAAAAGGGCCGCCTCATCTCCCCCGGTTCCGGCTCTTATCTCCAGAAAAATATTTTTATCGTCGTTGGGGTCCTTGGGTAATAAAAAGAGTTGAATATCATTTTCCAGTTTGTTCTTTGAAGTCGTCAACTCCTCCAGTTCAAAGCGGGCAAGCTCGCGCAGTTCTGCATCTTCTTTTTCATCCTGGACGAGTGACTTATTGTCATCGATCTGCTGCTCAAGAGATCTATATTCTTGAAGGAGTTCGGATAAGCGGGATAGCTGGAAATGCTCTTTGACTACTTTTTGATATTCCTGCTGATTGCTAATCAAAGAAGGATCAGACAATCGTCCCTCAAGATTGGCGAGTTTTTCGGCAATATCGTGAAATCTGTCCAGCATGGAATTAGATTCGATAAAAAGAAAAGTCCACAGCAATGGGGATCATTACTGCGGACCGTATATCCGATACAATCCCTGTAAAAACGGGGATTATAACGTTAAGCGTTATCTTGTGACTCGTAGTGTTTAGCGTAACGTCTGCGAAATTTCTCAATTCGTCCGGCTGTATCAATCAATTTCTGCTTACCGGTGAAAAACGGATGACATGCAGAACAGATTTCAACCTTTAATTCGGGCATAACAGAACCAATTTCAAAGGTGCTGCCGCAAGCGCAGACCGCAGTAATAGTTTTATATTCAGGATGTATATCTTTTTTCATTGTACCCTTTGGACCTCCAAAAACGTTATCAACAACCTCATACTACATGAGACATATTAACAAAACAAAGTCTATAATCTTACTTATTGTTTAAAATAAATGCAAGTTTTAATAACTATTCCTGCATGAACATCAGGAAGCACCATTCCAGCCAAAAGTTAGCCGTTCATTGAATCCAAAAAATCCTGGTTGGTTTTTTGACCTTTCAATTTATCTACAAGAAAATCCATGCCATCGGCAGGGTTCATGGATGCGAGAAGCTTGCGTAAAATCCATACCCTGCTCAGCACGGTATCCTTGAGAAGCAGATCTTCTTTTCTGGTACCGGAACGTTTGATATCAATAGCGGGAAAGATTCTTCTATCAGCCATTTTACGATCAAGTATCAACTCCATATTACCGGTGCCCTTAAACTCTTCAAAAATAACATCGTCCATTTTTGACCCCGTCTCAATAAGAGCCGTTGCGAGAATACTCAAACTGCCGCCTTCTTCGATATTTCGGGCTGCACCAAAGAAACGTTTGGGTCTATGCAGGGCATTTGCCTCAACACCGCCGGAAAGGATTTTGCCGCTGGCAGGGGTCACGGTATTATAGGCCCTGGCGAGTCTGGTAATACTGTCGAGCAGAATGACCACATCCTTTTTATGTTCCACCAGTCTTTTGGCCTTCTCAATTACCATTTCGGCAACTTGTATATGCCGCTGCGGGGGTTCGTCAAAGGTAGAACTGACAACTTCCGCTGACTTGACCGAACGCTGCATTTCAGTGACTTCTTCAGGACGCTCATCAATCAGCAAAACGATCAGATAAACTTCTTTATGATTTCGTACGAGCGAATTGGCTATCTTCTGCATCAACACCGTCTTACCCGTTCTGGGAGGAGACACAAGCAAACCGCGCTGCCCTTTTCCAATGGGGGCAAACATATCCATAATCCGCATGGAAAAATTGTCAGGTTGCCATTCAAGTTCAAATTTTTCGTTGGGATGAAGGGGGGTAAGGTTTCCGAATAGTGTCTTCTGTTTTGCCGCTTCCGGCGGATCAAAGTTAACACTTTCCACTTTCAGCAGGGCAAAATATCGTTCACTTTCCTTGGGCGCCCTGACCAGTCCATCAATGACATCACCGGTTCGAAGGTTCAATCGACGGATCTGAGACGGAGAAACATAAATGTCATCCGGGCCCGGCAGATAATTGTAATCAGGTGCGCGGAGAAAACCAAAACCATCTGGCAATATCTCCAGGACTCCATTGCCCCGTAATTTTCCTTCCTTGTCAGCCTGGGCTTGCAAAATGGCAAAGATAAGCTCCTGCTTGCGCAAGGAGCTGTAACCTTCCACTTTCAGCTCCCGAGCGAGCTGAACCAGTTCGTCAATTTTCTTGAGCTTGAGTTCTGCCAGATTCATAACACGTACAATCTCCTTTAATAAAACGGGTCAATATTGATGGGGACAGAGCACGGTCGGACAGTCGTAAATACAACGTGAAAGGGGGAAACTCCCCAACAAGACAACCGTCATCTAAATAATGACCGAGCTTATGCGGTTACAACAACCTATGTGCCTAAATTAATTATTTTTTTGATAAAAAGAATGGTAATAAGATCAGATAAAGTGGTTTATATTTATTACGCTTGTATTTATAGATATGTGGATTTTCTCTACGCCTGGTTTTTCCGGAGAAATGAATGAAAGTTAGGATCGTCTCAGGCGGGAGTCCATAGCAGACTTGATATTCTTATACGTACTCTGCCGATAGGTGTCAAGCTTTTTATACAGAGATTGCTTATTGTGAACTTCCTCTATGGCAAAACTTCTTTTTCAATGTTTCAGCCAAGGCCGTCACCTGCACCTCTGTTTCTGAAAACCCGCCGTTGTTGTCGATAACCCAATCTGCACGTTTCTTTTTCTTGCTTGCCAGCATTTGAGATGTGATAATCTTCTCCACCTCATCTGCAGATACCTTATCTCTTTGTTTGACTCGATCAATGACATGTGATGTATCGCAAGCGACACAAACGATGCCATCAAAATCGTTTTCCCAGCCACTTTCATGCAAGAGCGGTACCTCTGCTACCAAGAAGCATTGAGCTGGTGTTGACAACTTTTCTTCAAGTAACCTGGTTCTAACCATTGGGTGGAGAATCGATTCTAACGATTCTCTGATATTCAGATCTAAAAAAACATGCTCTCTCAATAATGAGCGATCAATTTTTTTGTCCGCCCCAAGGAACTTGGTACCCCATCTCTTTACTACAAGCTCAAGATAGGCCGGCTGGTCAACCTCAAGCATCTGCCTGCAGATCTCATCTGCGCTGAAGACCCGGGCTGACAAAAATTTCCCGAGCAATTTGGCAACAGAGCTTTTCCCGCTGCCAATTGATCCGGTAACTCCGACCAACATCAACGATCCTCACATGTATCCAACACTTGTCTGAAATCCTCAGCCGGTTCAGCTGAAACTTCTATCCTGGCTCCGGTATCTGGATGGTTGAACTGCAGTTTCCAGGCATGAAGCATCTGCCTTGGAAACGTATCATTGTAACGGTTTGGACCATATAATCGATCTCCAGCCACCGGATGCCCCAAGTGAGCCATATGTACGCGGATCTGGTGGGTCCGTCCGGTTTCAATATCCACCTCAACAAGACAACAGCCGTTGCAAGGCTTAATGTATTTCCAGTTGCTGACAGCATAGTTGCCGGTCTGCTCCCGTACCGCCATCTTCTTACGATGTACAGGATGCCGGCCTATCGGAGCCACTATCCGGCCTTCTTCACGACCCGGTACTCCGTGAATTATGGCCAGATAGGTTTTTTTAACAGTCCGATTTTTGAATTGGTCCACCAGAGCGGCGTGGGCTTTTGGAGTGCGGGCAACAACCATTACCCCGGAAGTATCTTTGTCGAGTCTATGCACTATACCGGGACGCATTTCATCTCCGACGGCACCGATCTCTTTATACAAATATAACAGTCCGTTGATCAAGGTATTGTCAGCATTACCGCTTCCTGGGTGGACAACGACTCCAGCCGGTTTGGCGATAACAAGAAACGAGGAATCCTCAAGTATAACCGTGAAAGGCACATCCTGAGGAACCGGCGGTTGCTCGTCAGCATTTGCAGGTAATTGTCCAGTTATGGAGTCCCCCGACTTCAAGCGATACCCGGCCTTGACCTCCGTATCATTGACCTTAAACTGTCCAGATTTAATAGATGAAGTAATCCGGGATCTGGATACTTGATCAAGCATCCGGGCTAAATAATGGTCCAGCCGGACCCCATGCATTGATTCTTCAACAATGAGCAATAATGGATCTGTGTCAGGACTAAACCAAGGCTTTTCCATACTGCCCTTGATTCACGTTAGATATGCGTTGAAAATAGCGGGCTAAGCAAAGATACTTTCAATTTTACTGCTGATTTTGTCTTCTTCAACATTCTGAGCAATAGACAGTTCCTTAACCAGCAAACCTTTTGCGGTGTCCAGCATTTTTCTCTCACCATAAGACAGATCCTTGTCCACACTGAGCAAGAATAGATCTCTGAGAACCGCTGCGACCTCAAAAATTGAACCGGTCTTGATTTTTTCCATGTACTCGCGATAACGACGATTCCAGGTCTGTGAATCTATTTCTATCTCCCTGTCTCTTAAAATGTCCAGAACCTCTAAAGCTTCTTTTTTATTAACAATGGAGCGAAGCCCGACATTTTCGCTGCTGGAGGTAGGAATCATGATTCTCATGGAATTCCCTAGAATTTCCAGAACATAGAATTTCTGATCAATTCCGGCTACCTGCTGGGTTTCAATCGATTTTATTACACCAACACCATGTGCCGGGTACACTGCCATATCTCCTTGAGCAAACACTACATTCTCCCTGGTCAAAATAATGAAACACATGCCGAAGAGGTTATAAACCGCCACGTACAGATGCGTTTTTAGGACTCATACAAATCATTACGAACGAGTGAGGACGATGAGGTCATCAAACCCATTGTGGTAAAAGATGGTTAGCTTTAAACAAAGATAGACTGTAACACAAAAAGGTGAAAAAAACCCGGTTTTTTAGGACTTACGAAGCTAAACATACATGCGCGTGTTTGATTCTTCCCGACAATTTGGTGAAAATTTTAACAGACAAACTATGCGCCCCCCCTGATTCACGTACCAATAACCGCTACTTAATCGCATTTAAACAGGTTTGGGCTTTTGCAAAGTCTCCTTGAAAAACAAAGGATATACCAGCTTCGATTTCTGAAAATTCTGCCTGAATCTTTGCTCTTTCTTCACTGGCAAACTTTGCCAGAACGTATTTATCAACATCCATATCCGGATGGGTATCCCCGCTCCCTGGTCTGCCCACCCCTATTTTAAGTCTCAGAAAGTCTGACGTTGGCAATTCTTTAATCAGTGATCTGATACCGTTGTGTCCTCCAGCTCCCCCGCCTTTGACTAGCTTTATCCTGCCGAGGTGCATATCGATATCATCATGGACAACAAGCACTCGGTCCAGATCAAGATCAAAATAACTGCTGAATGCCGCGACAGAGAAACCACTTCTATTCATATACGTCTGGGGTTTAATCAAATGGATTTTAATCGTGTTTACTGTCATCCCAGCGGATAGCGACTGATGTTTATCAGAGCTAAAGGTTAAATCATGCCGATCAGCGAGCCAATCCAGAAACACAAATCCGACGTTATGCCTGGTGTCGACATATTTCGTCCCTGGATTGCCCAAACCTACAAGTGCAAAATCACGCTTACTCATGTGCTCCCATAAAATAAAAATATCCGGAAAAGAACATTTCCTTTCCGGATATTTTACTCATCAATCGGGCTTGGTTCCCGATTATAGAACGTGCTAATTACGGAGTATTCACACTGACGCAGACCATTTCCGGATCGCTTGCAAGGGCAACGCCTTCTGGTATGGCGATGTCTTTAATACAAACTTTTTCACCGATGGCTAAATCAGAGACATCAATAGTACAAGAATCGGGCATATCCAAGGGTTTTCCCTCGAGAACGATCGATGATGTTTCTATCTGCAGAATGCCGCCAAGCTCAACACCTTTGGCTGTGCCTGTGTATGTTATCGACACCGTAAAATCAGCAGACTTCTCAAGATCTATTTCGAGAAAATCGGCATGATACAGGGTATCTCTCAAGGGATCGGTCTGAACTTCCTTGACCAATACTTTTTTCTCGGTGCCATTGTCAATTTTTAATGTGATCACCGCATTTCGCCCTTGGAGATCGAGCAATTCCTGAAAGAGAACCTTTGTCTCGAATTCAAGCGCCAATGCTTCTTTGCCGCCGCTATAAACGACTCCGGGTGTTTTGCCTTCGGCCCGCATCCTGCCCATGGGACCTTTACCAAAAGATTCTCTTACCGAGGTGGCGATTTCTTTAACTATCATACTTCCTCCTTCACCCGATACTGAACTTAATCATCCGGATGTCCTTTCTTAACTCAAAGAGTATTATTAATTGTTTTACACAAATAAAGAGCTGACCGAATCATCATTATGAATGCGATGGATTGCTTCAGCAAGCAGTGACGACACAGATAAAACTTTTATTTTATCGCATGCTTTTGCGTTGTCCTGCAGCGGTATGGTATTGGTTACTACCAATGACTTAATTGCCGATTTTTTTAATCTGTCGATTGCAGGACCTGACAGAACCGGGTGCGAACAACAAGCGTGAACTTCCTTGGCACCATTCTGCAGCAAGGTATCGGCTCCGCTGCACAAGGTACCTGCAGTGTCAACCATATCATCCATAAGGATAGCGATCTTCCCTTCCACGTCACCAATTACATGCATCGCTTCACTGTGATTCGGGCGATCCCGTCGTTTATCAATAATTGCCAGTCCGCAACTCAACCTTTTGGCAAAGGCTCTGGTTCTCTCAACCCCGCCGGCATCAGGTGATACCATAATAAAATCTTCGAAATTCTCTTTAATGTAATTAATCAAAACCGGCGCCGCATATAAGTGATCGACGGGAATATTGAAAAAACCCTGAATCTGACCGGCATGCAAATCCATGCTCAACACTCTTCTGACTCCGACGGCCATAAGCATTTCCGCAACCACCTTGGCAGAAATCGGAACCCGTGGGGCAACTTTACGATCCTGGCGGGCATATCCGTAATAAGGAAGGACCGCTGTGATTCGACGTGTAGAAGCTCTTCTCAAGGCATCGGCCATGATCACCAGTTCCATCAGATGATCGTTGACCGGAGTGCAGGTCGGCTGGATGATGTAGGAGTCAGTTCCCCGAACATTTTCTTTGATTTCGACGAAAATCTCCCCATCACTGAATTTTCTAACTTCCGCTTCGGAGACAGTCAATTCAAGATGCTCGGCAATTTCCTGTGCCATTGCATAATTTGCATTGCCTGAGAAGATCTTCATTACATTACCCATAAGCTCATGCCTCACTTCCTATCTTGTTTCAGAGTGGTGGCTGGGGCGGTAGGACTCGAACCTACGAATGCCGGGATCAAAACCCGGTGCCTTGGCCACTTGGCTACGCCCCAGTATAAGCACAGGTTGAAAATATTCGGAAATCGCCAATTTCCGCTAACCTTTTGCTGATCTGCTTGATGGCTTTTTCACTATCTTTCTTTTTATCAAACAGACCAAATACCGTTGGTCCACTGCCCGACATCAGAGAACCCGCAGCACCGCAGGCCAATAGTATTTTTTTAACTTTGTCGATAACCGGATATCGGACACTGGTTACCTGTTCTAAATCGTTATACAACTCCTCTGCTGAAAACGATTTTTTCACATCATTTTGAGAACCGCAGAGTGTAAATTCATTCGTCTTTTTTGTCAATCTATAATTATCGTATACCCATTTCGTACTGACACTGAAACAAGGATTTATCAGAAGGTAATTATAGTCATCGACTATGTTTGCCTGAGTTAACCTGTCTCCAATTCCGTATGCCACGGCCGCGCTGTTTTTTGACACAAAAAACGCCAGGTCTGCACCAAGTGGTCGGGCCAGATCGATTAACTCCAGCTCGGAGAATGGGTAATTATATAGTTTATTTAACCCTTTCAATACTGCCGCGCCATCACTGCTGCCCCCTCCCAGGCCGGCAGCCACCGGGATATTTTTTTCCAATTCAATCGCGAGACCGCGTTTTTTATCCGGGTCATAGGTCTTATAAAAACTCAGCGCTGCCTGAACAGCAAGATTGGTTTCGTCTGACGGAACCTTCTTGTCATCGCAGATTATTGTGATTTGTTGATCATCTGTCAGCCTAAGCTCAATCCAGTCGCAGAGCTTCAGTTTCTGCATTCGGGATATCAACTCATGATATCCATCATCACGTTTTTGGATGACATGCAGACTCAAATTTACTTTTGCCGGTGCACACAACCTGATCATAGCTCACTCAGCCTTACCCAAAGCTGCTGATTGTGAAATTCTACGTTTGTGCAAACGGATTATTTCTTGACTGCTTTGACGAAACGAATCTTCACATCATAGAGGATGTTTTTAATCAGCTCAGATTCCTCGTCGTTAAGATTTCCTTTGGTTTTCTG
>JAQYVS010000051.1 GCA_030145365.1 Desulfofustis sp.
TAAAAAATCATGAGAAGTTATCATTCTTTAGTTAGATGGCCAAAAAAAGATTTTATTAGCTCATATTTAATCTGACAGCTTTTGAAATCAGTTTTGATTAAATTTGACAGATACAGGAAACATCCTTACCAAGCGTTTGCCTACCACCACTTAACCTTACCTCATACAATCTCTACTTTTCCAAAATGAATCGGCAGGGAACAGAGTGGCAGCAGATTGCTGGGATGAAGATCTTACCCTCACAGTAGCAATGTAAAATTGAGCCAGCCGCGCAGCAGGAAATATATTAACGGGAGGAATATCCCAGGTATCAGGTTTCCAACACGAATTGTCGTCACTTTCAGCATATTTAGGCCAATGGCCAGGATCAGCAGACCACCGACAGAGCTCATCTGGCCAATGGTCTCCGGTACCAGGTAGCTTTTCATGAACACGGCTGTCAGGGTAATCAACCCCTGGTAGAGAAATACCATGACGCTGGAGAACATAACGCCAATACCCATTGCCGCTGCAAAAACAATAGAGGTCACGCCGTCCAGAACGGATTTGGCGAACAGGGTCTGGTGGTTCCCGGTCAGGCCGCTCTCAAGCGATCCGATGATCGCCATTGAACCGACACAGAATACCAGGCTTGCCGTGACAAACCCGCGCGCAAATGAGCTAGTGTCGGCCGACTTGGTGGCGACCCTGGTCTCAAGAAATTTTCCGAGCGCTTCAAGCCGGTCCTCGATTTTCAAAAACTCGCCGATAAGGGCTCCAATGATTACAGAAAAGATGACGATGATCAAGCTGTCCGAGGTCAGGGCACTTTTAATCCCGATCAGAACAACGGACAGACCGATCCCACTCATGACGATGTCTCTGTAGTTGTCTGCTATTCCCTTGCTGAAAAACAGCCCGAGTAGGCTGCCGCCTATGATTGCCAGAGCATTGACGATTGTACCAAGCATATTCCCAGGCTATTTGAAGTGGTGCGTCTCTCAGGAGAGAGGTGCAGAAAGGTTTCAGCTGATAAAATCAGAGACTGTTATACCACCGAAAATCAATATTGAAATAATTATTGATCGGCTGCCTGCGCTTTTTATGGATAATTAAGGGGACAGTATACATAATTCAAGATGAGGGTGGTTGACGATGATAATGAGATACCTTTTTCATGATTTTGCTTATTAGTCTTCAGAACAACGATTCCCTTATCTCCTACAAAAGTAAAATCGAGATGCGCAGTAAAAGGCTTTTCAGGATGCTTCACTTTCAACTGTGTGAGGAACTCGATACCGGATTGAATCAATGCCTTCTCAACGATTTTCTCAACCAGATTCCCACGCTCAAAGCGGATGAGCGTATTTATATCGTGCGTTTCAGAAACAACTTTTGACAGAACAGTCTTGCTGGGACACTGCCCGGCATGACCTACCCATTGAGATGGTTTCTGATTATATATGATCAGACTGATCAATCAATTTCTCGAAAAAGCAATCTCCCGGATCACCGGAACCGACTTAACCTTATCTGTACTAATCTTCACCGGTCGTCTACCTACCTCGATTTTACATTGCTACTATATTCTCAGCCAGAAACCTGTCCAAAAAGTCCCTGTCACGTGGCCTGTTTCGCCGCCGGGCAGCGGTTGTTGATCCGAAGTTTTCGGCACATATTTGCAGGTTAACAGTCTCCAGGGAGATAAAAAGACGGTCAGTTATTTACTGGTTGCTAAGTCGGCTGGTCAACAGCTCAAGAACATCTTGTTCACGCCG
>JAQYVS010000067.1 GCA_030145365.1 Desulfofustis sp.
GAGGCGTATTTGGCTCGTATGATGATGCAGTGTTTGGAGCGATATTGATCTTGATCATGCTGTTTGCCCCCAACGGCATATTGAGCCTGAAGTGGAAGGAGATGCTCACAAAATTGTTCGGCCAGAGTGGCAGGGAGCAAAATGTCGGGAGAGATCGCTGATGGCACTGCTTGAAATTTCAGGGCTAGGAAAGAGCTTCGGTGGGTTGCGAGCGGTAAATGATGTTTCTTTCAGTGTTGAGGAAGGAGCTATAAAAGCGGTAATCGGCCCCAATGGAGCTGGCAAGACGACTCTTTTTAATCTTATTACCGGCACTTTGCCGGCGACGGCAGGAACGGTTACTTTTAACGGAAAACGAATAGACGGCAAAAGATCGCACCAGATTGCCGCCCTGGGCATGGCCAGAACGTTTCAGAACATCAAACTTTTCCATGATATGACTGTGCTTGAGAATGTCATGATTGGCAGACATACCAGATCGTCTGCCGGTTTTCTGGCCTCCATGTTTCATATGCCCTGGACCTGGAAGGAAGAAAAATCAATCAGACACAAGTCACTGGAAATTCTCGAGATGCTTGGTATGGCAGAGCATGCGAATACAGAGGCAACCAGCCTTGCTTTTGGCCAGCAACGAACGGTCGAATTGGCCAGAGCACTTGCTCTGGAACCAACCATCCTGTTGCTCGACGAGCCGGCGGCAGGACTCAATATCTATGAAACAGCTGAGATTGGCAGGTTGATAGGAAGAATCAGGGCGCTCGATGTTACCGTCCTGCTGGTTGAGCATGATATGTCTCTGGTAATGGATGTTTCAGATGAGATTGTGGTGCTCAGCTTCGGTGAGAAGATAGCCGAAGACGTACCTGCGGCTATTCAACAAAACGATGAAGTGGTCAAAGTATACCTGGGCGAGTAGATCGAATAAAAACCATGCTTAAGATTAGAAACCTCGAAGCCGGCTACGGTAAACTGAAAGTCCTCAAAGATATCTGGATGCATGTCAAAAAGGGCCAGATTGTCACTATCATCGGGGCAAATGGGGCAGGTAAAACGACTCTTCTCTCTGCTATTTCTGGGATGATACGACCGACGTCCGGGGAGATTCTGTTTGAAGATCGCGAAATTTCTTCAATGGTCGCTCAGAAAATTCCGGCGCTTGGATGCGTAATGGTCCCTGAAGGAAGACAGATATTTGCGGCCCTTTCGGTTGAGGAAAACCTGATTCTTGGCGGGCACTGTTTGAAACCGAAGGGCAAGAAGGCAATAGAAAATCAGCTCCGTCATCAGTACGAATTGTTTCCAATTCTTGAGGAGCGTAAAAATCAATATGCCGGAACGTTGTCAGGCGGCGAGCAGCAGATGTTGGCCATGGGTCGAGCTCTGATGTCCAAGCCATCACTGATCATGATGGATGAACCGTCAACCGGTTTGGCACCATTAATTGTCCAAGCCATTTTCGAAGTAATTGTCAAAATGCGCGAAGAGGGAAGAACCGTCCTGCTGGTTGAGCAGAATGCCAAAGCGGCACTGGGTATAGCCGACCGAGGTTATGTTCTTGAGACAGGGAAAATTATCCTTCAAGGACCGGCCTCTGATCTGTTGGCCAACCGAGATGTACAGAGAGCCTACCTTGGCCGGGAAAAGATAGAGAAACAACAGGGATGAATGATATGAAGTACTGGGATGAAAAAAGAGAATGCATGTCCAAAGAAGATCTGGAGCAACTGCAGATCGAACGGCTCCAAGCAACTATTAACAGGGTCGGCCTTCATGTTCCGTTTTACCGCAACAACTTCTCCGAGCAGAAGGTTGACCTTGAGTCAATCACTTCCCTTGATGATCTCAGGCGGCTGCCGTTTACCACCAAGCAGGATTTGCGGGAGAATTATCCCTACGGACTTTTTGCCGTTCCGTTAAGAGAAGTGGTGCGTATCCATTCATCGTCCGGAACCACCGGGATGGCAACTGTGGTTGGGTATACCAAAGATGATATCAATAACTGGTCCAATCTGGTGGCACGGATATTGACTGCTGCAGGAGTGGGTGCAGAAGATGTTATCCAGATTGCTTTTGGCTATGGGCTGTTCACCGGTGGTTTCGGCCTGCACTATGGATCAGAAATGATTGGAGCCTCGGTAATTCCCATATCCTCCGGCAACACGAGGCGGCAAATTCAGATCATGCAGGATTTTAAAACCACTGCACTTGTCTGTACGCCTTCGTATGCTTTGAAAATGGCAGATATCATGATGGATATGGGGATAAATTCCAACGGGTTGTCTCTCAAATTTGGACTCTTCGGTGCAGAACCGTGGTCGGAAAAAATGAGACAGGAAATTAATGAGCGTCTCAATATAATTGCCACAGACAATTACGGGTTGTCCGAAGTCATGGGCCCGGGGGTTGCGGGCGAGTGTACGGAATGTAACGGGCTGCATGTAAGTGAAGACCATTTTCTCATTGAGATACTGGATCCGGCAACACTGGAACCGGTGGAACCTGGAGAAATAGGTGAGCTGGTCATTACCACTCTGACCAAGGAAGCCTTTCCGGTCATCCGCTATCGCACCAGAGATTTAACCAGATTGTTAGTTGAGCCCTGCCCATGTGGGAGGACCTTTAAACGAATTCAACGAATCACCGGTAGAACCGATGATATGCTGATCATCAAAGGTGTCAATGTCTTTCCTACCCAGATTGAGTCGATTCTCTTTGACATCGAAGGGACTCAGCCCCATTACAACCTGATTGTTGAAAGAGAACATAACGAAGATAAGGTCACCGTGCTGGTAGAGGTTGTTGAATCGATCTTTTTTGATGCAATGAAAAAACAGCGAACCATGGTTGACCTCATTAAAAAGCGGCTGGCAGCAGAGCTCGGTGTTGGAGTCAATGTTAAGCTGGTTGAGGAGAGGCGCCTGGAACGTTTCAACGGAAAGGGTAATCGAGTCATCGATAAACGCGAACTTTAATTTCATCTGATATCCATACCATGCGTTACAATACTAGAGCAAACAACGAACTCAGA
>JAQYVS010000072.1 GCA_030145365.1 Desulfofustis sp.
ACTGATAAGATCATCGTACGTGCCGGATTCAACGATCTTGCCTTCTTTCATAACTAAAATATGGTCATATTCAGAAATCATGTCAAGGCGGTGGACCACGGCAATAACGGTTGTATTTCCCCGCAATTTCTTGGAAATGTAATTGTGTATCCGGGTTTGCGAGCTGTTATCCAGGCTGGCGGTTGCCTCATCAAGAATAAGTACCGGGCTTTTCTTCAACAGAGCCCGGGCCAGTGCCAGTTTCTGCTTCTGGCCCCCTGATAGATTGTCTCCTTTGCTGCCGACATGGAAGTCAAGTCCGATTTCCATGATTTCGTCTGCCAGGTCATACCGCTCAAATTCCTCCCAGGCAATCGCTCCAATCTGGTCCGTTATCAGATCCTGATCGATAACGGTTCCGAATATAATGTTATCGCCAAGCGTGTGGGAGAAAAGGTACTGGCTGATGCAATACGGCGTAAACTGGGAGCTGGGGGTGGTCGTTAGCGTCTCCGGCTCGTATGAAATGATATCGGTTTGCAGGGTACCTTTTGTACAGCTTTCGATATCAATGTCGGCCACTTCGCTGAGAAAAATAGTCCGAGCTTTTAAAATGTCTTCCTCTAACTCTTTGGCTATGGCGGTTATTTTGTGAAGACCAGGGGTGAACCTGAGGCCAAGCAACAACAGTCGATCCCGATCTTTCTTTCGCAGATTTTTCAGGTTGTGGTCTCTCTGTATGGCCGCCGCAAGTCTTTCATAATCAGGAAGCTGATCCGGTTTCATCGGACTGCCCTGGAAGAGAAAATCATCGCTTGCAAAATCACCAAGAAGCGAGATGGTTGCCAGGGCAATCTCATAACCCAGGTTTATCAAGGGTTCTTCAAGCCCGACTTTGCTGAGAAAGGTGCGAAACTCCTTGTTAGTCAAAAGCTTCTTCGTCGTAGAGGCAATTCCGTAGCTGCCGAAAATGATGTTCACTGCAATAGGGCTGTAATGTAAAAACCGATTTACGTCATAAAATTCCACGGCCTGGGGAAATTTTTCCCGCAGTATTTGCTGCATGATTGTGCGCATCCGCATGAAGTTGGAGATCATCGGTGCAGCACGTCTGGGAGTTATGGTGGAACGGAGTCCCCATCTGATTACGTCCCTGGCCAGTCCGACTTCTTTAATTATTTCTATAATTTCTTTTCGTTCGGGTACATCGTTTCTGATACCAGCAAGATAGAGCGCATTGCTTGAATAGAGCAGATTGTCCCTCACCGTTCCGGTGAAAATAAACGGGTGCTGGGCGACGCTGCTGATGTTGCCGACCATTTCCAGCTTTCCGAGTTCTTCCACATTCTTGCCGTCGAGCCGGATGGTTCCGGAACTCTGGTGATACAGCCTGCTGATAAGATTACTCAGGGTGCTCTTCCCGGACCCAGAAAACCCGACCAGGGCAAGATGCTGCCCGGCGGGCAGATGAAAAGATATATTCTCCAGGAGTTGAATGGTGTCGTTGACTTGATAGCCGACATTCTGCACATCTATTGTGCCCTTGCAAGCCGATGGTGCCATTGCTGGAGCCTCAAGCAGAAACTCCGGTTTGTGATTAAAGAGCTCCATGATCTGTTTGTAGCGTACCTGGGCATCCTGATACGATTGATAATAAAGGATCACTTCCTTCCAGGGATCGTACACTTTTTCATAGGCAGAGAGAAAAGCCACCAGGGCGCCAATGGTAAATTCACCGTTGATAGCCAGATAGCCGCCAACCAGAAACAGCAGGAAAGGCCCGATACTCTGAAATATATTATTGCTGAACTTGATGCCGAATTTGAAGATGGAAAGTTTGACAGCCAGATTGTAGAGCCGATATATCAGGCGGTCCAGCTTTCTTTGTTCAAGCAGAAAGGAGCCGTTTGCCTGGACTTCATGAATACCGGATGCCGATTCGTTGACCAGGTTCGCCATCTGTCTGGTTACTGCAACCCGTTGCTGGTTATAGCGGTTATGCCAGCGCTGCAGAAGGGGGATAATTATTAACTCAAAAGGGTAGATGACCACACTGAGCAAACCGAGCAGGGGGTTCAGATAAATCATGAATCCCAGAAAAACCGCAAAGGTGAGCACCGAAGTGATTGGAATGGCCAGGGCACCACCGAGAAATGTGGCGATGGCGTTTAACTCGGAGGTCATTGCCGAGGTAATGGCGCCGACCTGGATTTTGTGAAAAAAGGTGAGTGGCAGCTGCAAAATATGCTGATACAGTTCGCGACGCATACCGATCAGAATTTTCTGCCCTATTACCGCCTGCAGAACATTGGCCCAATATTTCATCAGTCCGGCAATAATTACAGCACCAAGGTAAAGACCGCAGTACAGAAAGAGTTTGTCGATCATCCTCAGGTTGATGGCGATATTGATGATCCTGCGCTGCATTTCAAGTGGATAAACTCTAAAAAACAGACTGACTACGATGATCAGGAGCAGAACGATCTGCAGGCCTCGATATCGTTTTTTAACCCAGAAAAAAAGTGGTCGTTCGGTCAGTTGCATGTGAGAAGAATCAAATCAGAGGAAACGTTGGAGACACTGGTCATCTGCCAAATGATAATCAGTCGGAACGGATCTGTCAGTAGGCCATATAATTGAGCGATTTCATGATCAGGGCAAATCCCATGGCGAACATGCCGGTCAAACCCATTCCGCATGAAAATCCAGCCAGAAGCACAGGAGCGTATTGCCGCCACATGGGCCCGTATTTTTTCAGGAAAAAATAGCGGCCCAACAGAGCCCCGGCCACTTCGAGAATAAGGCCGTGGGGGGTCGACTGTCCCAACCCCCTGACTACGCCATAGATCAGCAGTACCGGCAAACCGAAGAGACTGAGAACAAAATAGGCAAGCAGCCCGAAGCCGAGCCCCGAAAATACGGTGGTGCTGTTTAATGCCTGGTAGAAGGCGGAATTTCCTTCCAGGGTGGAGGTCTGCATCAGCAAGGTGTTAAGTGCCTGCAAGTGCCAGAGTTCCTGTGCATATGGATAGCTTGCCGAAGGTATCGGCGCCAGACGCCAGATGAATTGTGAGAAGAACAGCGAGGCAATCATCACCACCGGAAAGACGACAATTTCGGCTTTGATGATTCCGCGAATCGAGGTCCCGGTCAGTTCAATCTGCCGGAACTGGACGGTTGCTTCGCCATAGTTGTGAATTGGGATCGGTGCGTACCAGATTTCAATTCCCTGATAGCCGAAAAAACGGGCCCCGGCGATGAAGCTTGCTTCTCTCACCAGCGGCAGGCTGACAAACTGGCCGGCAATACCCTCCATCCGGGCGGTTATATAGGAGATAATCGGCGTATAGATAAACCCGTAGGCAAGAAAAAATACCCAGGGAAATGACGGAACCAGCCAGACACAGAGGCCGACATAAGCCAGAGTTGAAAAAACGTAAATGGCAATGGATATCCAGAAATTAAAATCCCCCCTGCCTTTTGGCGGTTCAAACAGATCTTTTAATGTGCCTCGATCTCCCGAGGAACTGCGGAACGACCTGACAACCGACCAGATGCCGATGACTCCGATGGCCAGTCCAAGACCAATTCCGAAACTCATATAGAAATCAAAATTATTGGCAAACACCGTCTCCACAGTGGCCATACCCGGATGCCAGCGGTGGAGAATGCCCTGAGCGTAGAGGATCGGGTTAAGTATTATGGTGATGATCAGCCCGATCAAACCGCCGATTACTGCCCAGAACGGTAACACCATTCCGATAAATACCAGGCCGAGATCGAGTTGCAGACCGGTGGCCACCGCAGGCAGCACTTCTTCCGTGTGGCTGGTCAGTTCAATCCAGGGAATCGGGATCAGCCGAATCGACTCGGTAAAGATCAAGCCCGAAGCCACCGGCAGCAGGACATATACGGCTCCGAATACCAGGCCGATGACCGCTCCTATGGCGAATACCCGCCACTTCCAGCCCGATTTTTTATCTTCGGTCGATTCCGCCAATGCCATGGTTCCCAAGGCTGCAACCGGGGCCATGGGAAACGGCAGTTTCTCGACATCAGAGGTGATTCGGTAGAGCGCATAACCGAGACCGAAATGGTCAATGCGCTGAATAATCTGGGAGCCGATTAACAGCAGGATCGGAATCATCCAGTCCCGATGCAGAAAAGTACGCTCGATCATCGATATCGACTCGGGACCCGGGGCAACCCAGGATGGGATATATTCAGTCAGGCCGAGCATCTGGGCGGCATCCGATTGTACCAGATATTGATTCCAGAGCAGGCCGGAAAACGGTGAAGCCAGTGCGGCACCGGCCATGTAGTAGAGGAGAAAGATTTCCTGCTGCTTTAATTCAGAGTGGGCGCGTTTGGCGATTTCAGCAAACAAGATAATGGTTACCCAACGGGCCGCAGGACCAATTCCCTGGCCGATCACCAACTGCAGATACATGGATCCGGGCATCATCAGAAAGCCGATGAAGATGGCTCCGATAATGGTCTTCCAGTCGAATCCTTCTTCAAAATGATCCGGAGGAGGAAGCAGATCCCGATATTCTTTTAGTTCTTTGTCATCATACATGGCGCTAATCCGGCAATACCATATAACTTGAGAAACTGAACTGTCCGACAATCGCCCAGATGCCTCCCATCAGCAAATCTCCAATTACCAGGCCGATGAAGAAAAACTGCATCTTTCTAAACAAGGTGACGCCACCATATTTCATACAGAGCGCGTTGCACAGCCAGCCGATGAAAAAGCTCACCCATAAAATGCGCATGGCCGAGGAATATGCCGTGAGATAGCCGATTGGATGAATCGGCCACCAGTAAAAGCGCTGGTAACAGAACACCAGAACCAGCATGACGAATGCGCCAATTCCGGCGAAAGTATAAACTGAATCTCCGGTTGCCACAGGATTGACAATGAGTCGGAAAGCGTTTTCATACACATTAAGTGTCGTGCTGGTTGCCCATTCCAGTTCGAGTTCTCTGATTCCGTAGCGATAACAGAGTGCCATCATGGCCAGAACCGATGCGGTTACCGACAGTGCCAGCGTGAGCAATAAACCGGTGAACAGCAGTGTGGTTGGACGTTTGCTGGAATGAATCTTTTTGCTGTGCAGAAGTGACGGCATCAGTGATTCGCGCATATCGACAAACAGCACCTTCTGGCTGATGACCCCAATCAGACCGCTGGCCCCGGCAAACATCTTGGTTCCGAATATGGCAATCAAACCGTCTATTGGGGCAGCAGTAAGGGTAAAGTAGGCGATGCCGCCCTGACAGATTACTCTGGCGGCCACCAGGGAGATCATAAAAAAAGAGCTGATCAACAGGAATGCGGCTGCAGGTTCCATACCTTGCCAGAAAAACCAGAGGGTCAAAAGCAAAAAGCCTACAATTACTCCCCAGAAGGACAGCCGTACATCGAACCATTCGATCTGCTTGAGATCTATGGGACGGAGAAAAGCAGATTGTTTGGCGACCTCCAGCAGATGGTGTCTCGCCAGCCAGACCAGGAAGAAAAAGAAAATCCCATAGGCACCGATCATCTGCATCTCTTCAGGCCGGTTCAGGGTTGGGCCGAAGGTTATACCGAGTTCAGAAGCGGGGACCGAGTATCCGGACATATCAAGAATGCCGTAAAACAGTCCCCCAGCCAGGAAAAAAAACCAGAAAGAGAATGATATTTGTCGTGATGTCAAGAATGCAAAACCGATAAATGCTGGATAAATATATATTTTCAACTTATAAAAGCCTGACAACAAGCCCTCTTTTGGAAAATACTTACCGGCAAGAACCAATGTTTGAAGCGTCGGGACTGATGGAAAATAAAGGTTCAAACCGTTGAGCAGGTGCAGGCAGATGGGTATCATCAGGCCGACCAGCAAAAAACGGTTTTTTAGCAGCAGCCCGCCATCGGGCCGATCAACGCTGTAGCTGACAAATTGGGTTACTTTCAGCAGAGGAAAGTTGAGCTTCTCGTTGACGATCCACTGTCTGGCAAACAGGTTTATTATGCATATCATCACCAGATAACTCAGCAGGATAAAGAGGCCCCAGCGGAACAGCACCGTCAGCCAGGCATCCCAGGGGATCTGCATGAGGATTTCGAACCAGTTCAAGCTTCGTCCGGATGGTAAGCCGTTGTACAACAGTTTGATGGCTTCCATATCACTGGGCATGAGCGCCTTTGGAAGCAGCGGCTCAAATGTTTCCCGCCACTGATTGCCCATGGTTGCAAAATGAACCGGGGCGGTCAGGTTGATTAAAAATGTACGGGCCAGGCCTGTATAGGCAATTCCTGAGCCGATCACCATCTGAATCCAGATTACCAGCAGTTCAGAGCCGCTCAACAGGTTTCTCGTTTTGAAAATCTGACGAATGAGGATAACAAGAATTGCCAGAACCAGAAAAAGGAAAAACGGTGCCAGAGGGAAATGTCCGCCCCCCAGAGGGGTTGCCCGGTGGTAGATATTGTTTATAGGAGTGACCAGACAGATGGAAACGGCAAAAACCAATCCTATGAGAATGGCCCGCAGCCTTATCTGCGAGGTGAGGTTTGCTGTGTTGATGTTCTGGCTCATGAATCTAATGAGGCCTGTGGCCCGATTTCCGAGATTTCTCTGAAGTCTGTACTTAACTGCTCATGGACCGGCGCATCCATTGAGCGCCAGATCAA